>NZ_JAZHFR010000064.1:0-21726 GCF_036541385.1 Comamonas sp. GCA5
AGCAGGCCAGACAGCAGTTCTTCGGGTACGTCGTGTTTCTTGGTGTTCATAGTGTTTACGGACAGGCCGGCTTGCGCCGGCTGTTGATTGGCCGTTTACACAAAATTTTGCACACCCTCGCAAATGAGGGGTTGTGATATCAATGAATCCAATGAGAACCTCCTTGGGGAGAGCAAAAAAGCCCCCGGCTAGATGCGCGGGGGCTTGGACGTGGTGAGCTCCTGGGTTTGGCTCTGGTCAGTGATATGTGGTTGAGATTTTTTGAATCTACAAAAGTAGGGTTGGAGTCTTGCGATCGTCCAGATCAGTGCAATTTCGTTGAAATCAATCGCAAAATTGATGGTAGGTGGGATGGTAGATTAAAAAGCTATAAAAACAAAAAAGCCCTTGAAATCAAGGGCTTACATGTGTATCTGGCGGAGGCTGTGAGATTCGAACTCACGGAAGGATCACTCCTTCGGCAGTTTTCAAGACTGCTGGTTTAAACCACTCACCCAAACCTCCGCAAGCTGACTATTTTACACATGGATTGGTACCTGCCACGGTGATATGGGGCTCTATGGGCGAGCGTTTGCCGGGGTGTTGGCGGGATTAGAAGCTCCTGATTAGAGAGCGTTGTACGCCTGTTGGTGCTTGCGTTGCAGTGGATTTGTTCGAACACCTCAATGACTGCATGCGCCAGCAGCTACTCTAATGCGAGCGCGCATAAAAAAACGCCTTCGCAAGGAAGGCGTTGGCAGGGGGCCGGTGAGGGCTTAGTCGGCGGTGGCGCCGGAGGCCTTGACGGCGTCGCCCCACTTCTTGATGTCGGCGTCGACCAGGGCGGTGAACTCCGCGGTGCTCAGGCCATAGGCTTCGGCGCCCAGGTCGGAGATCTTCTTCTTCACGCTGTCCTGGGCCAGGATGTCACGCACATAGCCGTTCATGCGTTCGGCCAGTTCCTTGGGCAGGTTCTTGGAGCCGATCATGCCGTACCAGGGTTCCACGTCGAAGTTGGTGTAGCCCAGCTCGTGCAGGCTCTTGACGCCGGGGAACTTGGGCGAGGCGTGCTTGCTGGTGATGGCCAGGGCCTTGAGCTTGCCACCGTCGATCTGGGGCTTGAGGGGCACGGGGTTGTCGATGCCGTACTGCACTTCGTTGGCCATCAGCGCAATGATCAGCGGTGCCGAGCCCTTGTAGGGGATGTGGGGCGACTTGGCCTTGATCTGCATGTGGAACATTTCCGCAATCATGTGCTGGGGCGAGCCGGCGCCGGCGGAGCCGAAGTTCAGCTTGTCCTGCTTGATCTGGGCGACCAACTCGTCCACGCTGTTGATGCCGGAGGTGGCACCAGTGACCAGCAGGAAGGGGGCCTTGGCGATCGGGGTGATGGGCGTCAGGTCGGTGCGGGGGTTGTAGGGCACGCTCTTGTACAGCGAGGGCGAGATCACCACGGGGCTGCTGGAGCCGACCAGGAAGGTGCCGCCATCGGGCTTGGCGCGGCTGACGTAGGCCGTGGCGATGTTGCCGTTGGCACCGGGCTTGCTTTCTACGATGACGCTGGCTTGAATGCGCTTTTCCAATTCGAGGGCCACGATGCGGGCTAGCATGTCGCTGGTGCCGCCGGGTGCGTAGGGCTGCACCAGGGTGATGGTCTTGACGGGCCATGCGTCTTTGGCGTGGGCCACGGCAGGCAGCCCTGCGGCAACGGTCATTGCGGCGGTCGCAGCCAAAACGGTTCTTCTGAACATATCCACTCCTTGTAAGCCGGGCGCGTGAGGTTGGCGCCCCATCGTGATCACGGGGATGACCCAAAACAGTGCATTTGCACGTTTGTGAATCAGATTTAACCCGTACATGCTAACCCGCAGTCTTGTAGAAGACAGGCCCGTCTTGTGGCTAATTGCAAATATCGGATGTGGATATTACGTAGAAATCCTTGGATTTTTCAGAAGACGGTTTTGTATTTTGTAATGTAAAAAATGTTGCGTTGCAGCATGATTTATAAGGATTTTTTCCACCACGATGGTCCGGTCGGTGGGTCGCGGGGTGGTGTCAACCGGTGGTTCGGGCGATGAAGAACACCTTTTTCACGCGCTCGTCCACCTCCCAGTGGCCGGCAAAACCTTCGGGCAGCACGAAGCTGTCCCCGGCCGCGAAGCTGTGGCGGGTGCCGTCCGGGTCGACCACGCGGCAGCTGCCTTCGACGATGTGGCAGAACTCGACGTAGCCCGCGCAATGGGAGCGGAAGGCGCCGGCCGTGGCCTCCCAGACGCCGCTGCTGAGCTGGCCGTGCTGCGCGCTGAAGCTCTCCAGCGTCAGGTAGGTGGTGTCGCCGTGGATGGGGCGGCTGGGCCGGCCGGGCGTGGCCTGGCGCAGGTCACGGGTTTCGATGCGGACAAGGGTGGCTGGGGTCATGGTGGCGTGCTGTTGAGAAAAAAGGAGCGTGTGGCGCAGGCAGCGAAAAGGTTTGGTGCGGATTCGTGCTGAAAACCCAGCGTTGGCGAGCGCGGTATGCTCTGATTTTGAAGGCATGCAAAAAGGCCTGCGTTGCCGCAGGCCCTGTCACACACGATCACTGCCGGGCGAGCCGCTCAGCGTTTGGGCAGCACGTCCAATTCTGCCGCGCTGGGCAGGAAGCTGCCGTTCCACACGGCCTGGACGGGGATGGGGCGCTTGGTGGCGTAGGCTTTGCCGACCTGTTCGGCCATCAGCTGCAGGCGTGCGGGGTTGAGCTGGCCAAAGCCTTCCTTGCGCGCGCCTTCGCTGTCGATGGCGGTTTCGATGGTCAGCTTCAGGCGCTTGACTTCCTGGGGCACATTGACCAGGCCGTCCTTGGCCTTCATTGAGGCGATGGCCGCCTCGGGGTGGGCGATGCCTTCCTTGGCGCCCTTGGCGAAGGCCTTGAGGAAGGCGCGCACGGCCTCGGGCTTTTCGGCAATCAGCTTGGGGCTGGCGATGATGACGTTGCCGTACAGCTGCACGCCGTGCGTGGCATAGGGCAGGACCACCACGTCTTCGCGCTTGACGCCGCGCGCCTCCAGGTTCAGCAGGCTGGTGAAGGTGTAGCCGGTCACGGCGTCCAGGTCGCCGCGCACCAGCATGGTCTCGCGCAGCGGCGGGTCCATGGTGGTCCATTGCACCTCGCCCACGCCGTTGGCCTGCGCAAACAGGGGGAAGGTGCGGCGGCCGGCATCAAAGATGGGTGCGCCCAGCTTCTTGCCGGTCAGGTCGCTGGCCTTGGTGATGCCGGATTTCTTCAGTGCCATGACCGAGGCGGGCGTGGTGTTGTAGATCACCATGATGGCCACGGGCTTGATGGGCGCGTCCGGGTTGTTGGCGTGGAATTCCATCAGCGCGGCCAGGTCGGCAAAGCCCAGGTCGTGCGTGCCCGAGGCCACGCGCTGGATGGCGCCGGCGCCGCTGGCTGCCTCCACATTCACATCCAGACCGACGTCCTTGAAGTAGCCCTTTTGCTCCGGGTGCACGAACAGGGCGGCCGGGCCTTCGAAACGCCAGTCGAGCTGGAACTTCAAGGGCGTGGCCTGTGCGTGGGCGCTGGTCAGGGCCGAGGTGGCCAGCAATGCGGCGGCAGCGGTCTGCAGGAATTGGCGTTTGCGCATGGTTCAACACAATCAGAGGGTGGAAGGAGCACGGGTTGAGCAAGATCAATGCCCGGATTGCATACACAATTGGCATGCAAGTTGCGGCGTTCTGGGGCACAGGTCGCTGCATGGCGACAGAAACGGAAAGCTCCATGACCGAAATCGATTTCTCCACCCTGGGTACGTACGAGCGCTACAAGCTCATGGCCAGCCTGATCGTGCCGCGGCCGATTGCCCTGGTGACCACGCTGGCCGCGGGTGGCACGGTGAATGCCGCGCCGTTCAGCATGTTCAACATGGTGGGCGAGGACCCACCGGTGGTCATGCTCAGCGTGAACAAGCTGCAGGACGGCCAGCTCAAGGACACGGCGGCGCACATTCTGCGCACCAAAGAGTTCGTGGTGCACTTGGCCGATGAACCGATTGCGGCCGCCATGCACCGCTGTGGGGACCGCCTGCCCGTGACCGAGAGCGAGCTGGCCTACACCGGCCTGCACACCACGCCGTCCCAGACCGTGCAGGTGCCGCGCATTGCCGAAGCGCCCGTGGCCTTCGAGTGCGTGCTGCACGAGCTGATGGAAACCGACAGCCGCTACGTCTTCATCGGCCGCGTGCAGTGGCTGGCGGTGCGTGACGGCCTGGTGGACACGGCGACGTGGCGCGTCAAGCTGCAGGACTACTTTCCCGTGGGCCGCTTTGGTGCCAGCTTCTACGTCACTTGCCGCGAGCGTTTTGCCATCGAGGCCCTCGAAGGCAAGGCCGCGCTGCAGGGCGGCAGTGCCAGCACGGCCATCGATGAAATGTGAGCAGTTGGCGTTGGCTGTGCGCGGATTGCATGTGATTTCTCTTGGAAACCATGGCCAGGTGAGCGCAAGCTGCTACACATACTGAAGCGTTGATGCAAAAAGCCCCGGGCCGAGCGGTCCGGGGCTTTTTGCATGGGTCAGGCGCCGCGGTGGAGCCGCGCCGCATGCGGCGTAGGGCGCCGCGCCAATCGTCACCGCTGGGGGGCGGCACTGTGCCGGCCTGGCGTGGCGGCCGGCGGCTTGGCTCACCGCCGCCTTGATCGCCTCAGGCCAGCCAGGGCTGCAGCCAACCCAGGCCGTCGCGGGTGGCGTGCGGTGCCGCGCCCCGGGCGGGCTTGTACTCGCAGCCGATCCAGCCGTCGTAGCCCAGCGTGTCCAGCAGCTGGAACAGGTAGGGGTAATTGAGCTCGCCCACATCGGGTTCGTGGCGCTCGGGCACGCCGGCGATCTGGAAGTGGCCGACGTTGCCGGTGGGCAGGTACTGGCGGATCTTCATGGCCAGGTCGCCTTCGACGATCTGGCAGTGGTACAGGTCCATCTGTACCTTGACGTTGGTGGCACCGATCTCGGCCACCAGCGCGTGGGCCTGGTCCTGGCGGCTGAGGAAGAAGCCCGGCATGTCGCGGCCGTTGATGGGCTCCAGCAGGATCTGGATGCCATGGGCGGCAGCCTGCTCGGCGGCGTAGCGCACATTCGCCACGTAGGTGGCGCGCACGGTGGCGGGGTCGACATCCTGGGGCATCAGGCCGGCCATCACGTGGATGCGCGGGCACTGCAGGGCCTGGGCGTAGGTGATGGCGCGGGCGATGCCCTCGCGAAACTCGGCCTCGCGGCCGGGCAGGCAGGCGATGCCGCGCTCGCCCGCGTCCCAGTCACCGGGCGGGGCGTTGAACAGCACCTGCTGCAGACCGTGCTGGCGCAGCAGGGCGGCCAGTTGTTCGGGCGTGTAGGCGTAAGGGAAGAGGTATTCCACGGCCTTGAAGCCATCGAGGGCGGCAGCGGCAAAGCGGTCGAGGAAGTCCACGTCGTTGTAGAGCATGGACAGGTTGGCAGCAAAACGGGGCATGGTTGCTCTCGGGGTTCAGCCTGCGGGCGCCAGGGCCTGCAGACCAGGAATGGATGGGGTCACCACGACGCGCCAAAGGTCTGGCGCAGCTCGTCGATCTGCGCCTCGCTCAGCGGGGCGGGGGGCTGGTGGCGGCACAGCTGCCAGAGCTGGGCGGTTTCTTCCAGCTCTTCCAGCGTGGCCATGGCGGCGGCCGGGCTGTCGTGCCAGACGTTGGGGCCCAGGCGCGCCAGCATCACGGCGCGGATGGGGTGTCCGGCCGCGGCATAGCGCTCGATCGCCTCGACCACGGCCTGCGCCGCCTCGGGGGCCCGGGGCGGTGGTAGGGAATGTGCGGCACGCGCCCGACCTTCATCACGAAGTAGGGGGTCAGGGCGGGCAGCAGCTCGGCCTGCGGCGTGGCCGCACCGGCCTGCAGCGAACAGGCCACCAGGTGCGTGCTGTGCGTGTGGATCACGCAGCCTGCGGGCGCGGCCGTGGTGGCGCTGGCCTCGTAGATGCGGCGGTGCAGCACGATGGTCTTGCTGGCCCGGTCGCCGCTGAGCTGCTGGCCCTGCAGGTCCAGCTTGGCCAGGCGTTCGTGCTGCAGCGCGCCCAGGCAGGCATCGGTGGGCGTGATCAGGTAGCCATCGGCCAGGCGCACGCTGATGTTGCCGGCCGTGGCATGCACATAGCCGCGCTCGAACAGCGAGCGCCCCACGCGGCAGATTTCCGCGCGGGCGTGGGCTTCGGTCAGAAAGTCGGTGGGCATGGGGGCTTTCGGGGTCAGGCCAGGGCCGTGAAGGCCTTGGTGAAGAAGTCCGGGGTTCCGAAGTTGCCCGACTTGAGCGTGATGTGCAAGCCCTGGGGGGCGGCCGGCGAGGCCGCGTGGCACCATGGCACGCCGGGGTCAATCTGACCGCCAATGCGCATCTGCTCGATCTCCAGCGCCTGCACGCAGGCGCCCGAGGTCTCACCGCCGGCCACGACCAGCTGGCGCACGCCCAGTTCCACCAGGCCGCGGGCAATGCCGGCAATGGTCTGCTCGACCATGGCGCCGGCTTGCTCCACGCCCAGCTGGCCCTGGATGGACTTGACGGCTGCGGGCTCGGCGGTGGAGTAGATCAGCACCGGGCCGTGGGCGATCTTGTCCTGGGCCCAGGCCAGGGCTTCGGCGCGCACGTCCTGGCCGGCGGCGATGCGCAGCGGGTCGATGGCCAGGGCCGGGCGGCCGGACTGGATGAAGTGCAGCACCTGCTGGTTGGTGGCCACCGAGCAGCTGCCCGAGACCACCGCCTGCAGACCGCTGGCGGCGGGCAGGGCTGCCGCCTGGTCGGTGTGCTGAAGGCCGAAGTTGGCGGGCAGCGCAATCGCCACGCCCGAGCCGGCAGTGACCAGGGCCATGTCGGACAGGGCGGGGCCCATGCGCAGCAGGTCGGCGTTGGACACCGCATCTACGATGGCGATGCCCACGCCTTCGGCCTTCAGCGTCGCGATGCGGGCGCGGATGGCGGCTTCCCCCTGGGCGACCACGCTGTGGTCGATCAGGCCCACCTTGCGCTGGCACTGTGCCTGCAGCACGCGCACCAGGTTGGGGTCGGTCATGGGGGTCAGCGGGTGGTTCTGCATGCCGCTTTCATTGAGCAGCACATCGCCCGCGAACAGGTAGCCCTTGAACACCGTGCGCTTGTTGTCCGGGAAGGCCGGGGTGGCGATGGTGAAGTCGCAGCCTAGGGCGTCCATCAGTGCCTCGGTCACGGGGCCGATGTTGCCGGCGGGCGTGCTGTCGAAGGTGGAGCAGTACTTGAAATAGAGCTGCTGCGCACCCTGGGCCTGCAGCCAGCGCAGGGCGTCCAGCGACTGGCCGATGGCCTCGGCAGCGGGGATGGTGCGCGACTTCAGGGCCACGACCACTGCGTCGGCCTCGGTGTCCAGCGGGGCCTGGGGCACGCCAATGGTCTGCACCACGCGCATGCCGGCGCGCACCAGGTTGTTGGCCAGGTCGGTGGCGCCGGTGAAATCGTCGGCAATGCAGCCGATCTTCAGGCGGGAGATGCTGCTCATGGCTGGCCTTCGTCGTTGGCGGCCTGGGGCAGGGTGATGCCGGGGAAAATCTTGATCACGGCGCTGTCGTCTTCCTTGGCAAAGCCGGCGGTGGAGGCCTGCATGAACATCTGGTGCGCGGTCGCCGCCAGTGGCAGCGGGAACTTGGTGGCGCGGGCAGTGTCCAGCACCAGGCCCAGGTCCTTGACGAAGATGTCCACGGCCGACAGGGGGGTGTAGTCGCCCGCCAGCACATGGGCCATGCGGTTCTCGAACATCCAGCTGTTGCCGGCGCTGTGGGTGATCACGTCGTAGATGGCGGCGGCGTCCACGCCTTCACGCAGGCCCAGGGCCATGGCTTCGGCGGCGGCGGCAATGTGCACGCCGGCCAGCAGCTGGTTGATGATCTTGACCTTGCTGCCCGCGCCGGCCTTGTCGCCCAGGCGGTAGACCTTGCCGGCCATGGCGTCCAGCACGTCGCCGGCGGCCGCGTAGGCGGCGGGCGTGGCCGAGGTCATCATGGTCATCTGGCCCGAGGCGGCCTTGGCGGCGCCGCCGGAGATGGGGCCGTCCACGTACAGGATGCCGCTTTGGGCCAGGCGTGCTTCCAGGGCGATGGACCAGTTGGGGTCGACCGTGGAGCACATGATGAAGGTGTTGCCTGCGCGCATGGCGGCAGCAGCGCCGTGCTCGCCGAACAGCACGGATTCGGTCTGCGCGGCGTTGACCACCACGGACACCACGACATCCACCTGGGCGGCCAGATCGGCCGGCGAAGTGCAGGCCACGCCGCCATCCTTGGCGAAGTCATCGGCCGCGCCGGGGCGCACGTCACAGACATGCACGCTGTAGCCGTTGTTGCGCAGGGTTTTGGCAATGCCCAGGCCCATGGCGCCCAGGCCGATGACGCCGACTTTTTTCTGAGTCATTTGAGAAGTTCCAATCGAAAGAGGATGTTGCGGAAGCAAACGCAAACGCGGGCAGGCCCGGCGTGGAAGAAGACAAGAGCTGGATCAGGACGCCAGGACCCAGATCAACCAGGTCAGCAGGAAGCCGGCCAGCCCCAGGATGGTGGTCAGCACCGTCCAGCTGCGCAGCCCGTCGGCCACGCTCAGTCCCAGGTAACGGGTGACGATCCAGAAGCCCGAATCGTTCACGTGCGACAGGCCCAGACCACCGAAGCCGATGGCCACCGTGAGGATGGCGACCTGCAGGGCGCTGTAGCCACCGCCGTTGATGCTTTCGGCCAGCAGGCCGCAGGTGGTCAGGATGGCCACGGTGGCCGAGCCTTGGGCGGCACGCAGCGCCAGGGAGATCACAAAGCCCAGCAGGATCAGGGGCAGGCCGGTGCCGGCCAGCGCCTGGGAGAGGGCGGTGCCGATGCCGCTGACGGTCAGCACCTTGGCAAACACGCCGCCGGCGCCGGTCACCAGGATCACGGTCGCAGCCGCAGGCAGGGCCGATTCCATCACCTCATTGGTGCGGGTGCGGGTCCAGCCCAGGGGGCGCACCAGCAGCACAAAGGCCAGGCCGATGGCGACCATCAGGGCGAACACCGGGGCACCGGTGAACGACATCAGGTTGCGCAGGCTGTCGCCCTTGGGCAGCAAGGTGGCGCCGGTGGTGCCCAGCATGATCAGTGCCAGGGGGGCGAGGATCAGCGTCAGCACGGCGGCCACGCTGGGCAGCTTGCTGGACGTGGAGGGGGTCGAGGCGTCGGTGCCGAACTTGTGGAACTGGGCTTCGGCATCGGGCTGCATCGCGTAGTCGCGGCGGTTGAGCTTGCCGCCCACGTACTGGGCCAGGAAGGCCAGGGGAATGCAGGTGGCCAGGCCGATCAGCGTGATCCAGCCCACATCGGCCGACAGCACGGCCGCGCCGCCGACGATGCCGGGGTGCGGGGGCACCACCACGTGGGTGGCCAGCATGATGCCGGCCACGGGCAGGCCGTACTTGACGGGGTTGACGCCCGCGGCCTTGCAGAAGCCGTAAATGATGGGGATCAGGATGATGAAGCCCACGTCGAAGAACACGGGGATGGACAGCACCAGGGCTGCGGCCGTCAGGGCGGCCGGCACGCGGCGCGGGCCCAGGATCTGGGTGAAGCGCTGTGCCAGGGTGTTGGCGCCGCCAGACACCTCGATCATGCGGCCCAGCATGGCGCCCAGCGCCACCAGGATGGCCACTGAGCCCAGGGTGCCGCCCATGCCGGCGATCAGGGTGGGAATGATTTCGGCCACGGGGATGTTGGTGGCCAGGGCCACCAGCAGGCTGACCAGCATCAGCGCTACGAAGGCGTGGACTTGCAGGCGGATGATCAGGACGAGCAGCAGCGCGATGCTGCCCCCGGCAATGCTCAGGAGGGCAAGGGTGGAAATGGAAATGTGTCTCGAAGTTTGTAATCAGGGAGGCACGCAGCACCGCTGCTTTGCCTGTTTATATTATCATCATACAAATTTTCGCGACAAGAAACCCCCGGGGAAATGCGTATGCCTGACGACCACGCGTGGTGTGTTGCGCCGGCGCGCCGTTTTACAGCGCGTCCGGCAGCAGCACCTGGGCCAAGCGGCGGCCATCCTGCGCCCAGAAGGCAGGATCGGCCTGGCGGATGCGGGAAATGGCGTTGTTCATGTGCGCGGTGGCGGCGGCGCGGGCCGCGGCGGGGTCGCCGGCCTCGATGGCCTGCACGATGCCGGCGTGCTCCTGCGTCACGGCGGTGGAAAAATCGGTGCGCCGCGCTTCATTGGCCCGGGTCACGCGCGTGGCGCCGGCCAGGATCTGGGACAGGTAGTCCAGGGTGTTGAGCAAAAACGGGTTGCGCGCGGCCTGGGCGATGGCGCGGTGGAAGGCCACGTCCTCGCTGACCCCGTCGCGGCCCTGCTGCACCGCATCGGCCAGTGCCTGCACGGCCGCGTGGATGCGGCGGAGGTCCTCGGGGTTGCGGCGCGCGGCGGCCAACTCGGCCACCTCGGCCTCCAGGGCGCGGCGCACTTCGACGATCTGGATCACCGCCTCCTGCGAGGCGGCCTGGGTCTTGTCCAGGTCCAGTGGCTCGATGCGGGCCGCCTGCACGTAGACGCCGCTGCCCTGCTTGGATTCCACCAGGCCACTGGATTTCAGGCGCGAGATCGCCTCGCGTACCACGGTGCGGCTGACGCCAAACTGCGCGACCATGGCCACTTCGGTGGGCAGGCGGTCGCCCGGGCGCAACTGGCCCTGCCGAATGCTGGATTCGAGGGATTGGGCCACTTGATCGGCAAGCGACGTACCGGCCTTGACGGGCTCAAAGGACACTGGCATGCGGTGGGGGGGTATCGGGGCGGTCAGGGCCGCCTGCAGGGAGAAGTTGCAGTTACTGTACCCCAAGGGGCGCGTGCTTTGGCAGGGTGGCGGTGATGGCACAGCGGCGCGCTTCGGTTCAGCGCGGGCGGGTCGCATGGGGCGGAGCGAATGGATTGTGCTTCAATAAAAAGAGCGTTTTGCGCTCATTGGAAAAGGATTTTGCAATGATGAAGCAATCAATTCATTGCTGCACAAGCGCAAGCTGCTTTCAAAAATGAAGCGGCCATGAAAAAAGCCCTTGGCCACAGGGCCAAGGGCTGGTGCCGGGGGCCGGGCGGTCAGGCCTTGCGGGCAATCGCCTGGGCGGCGGCCAGTGCGGTCATGTTGACCACGCGGCGCACGGTGGACGAAGGTGTCAGCACATGGGCCGAGGCGGCGGCGCCCATCAGGATGGGGCCGATGGTGGTGCCGTGGCCGGAGGTGGTCTTGAGCACGTTGAACAGGATGTTCGCGGCGTCCAGGTTGGGGCAGATCAGCACATTGGCTTCACCGGACAGTCTGCTGTCCAGCAGCGTGCGCTCGCGCACCTTGGCGTCCAGCGCAGCGTCGCCGTGCATTTCACCGTCGCATTCGATGCCGGGGTTGGCCGCGGCAAACAGGTTGCGCGCGGCGCGCATCTTCAGCGCCGACTTGCGGCTGGAGGAGCCGTAGTTGGAGTGCGACAGGAAGGCCACCTTGGGGGGGATGCCAAAGCGGGCGACTTCGTCGGCCGCCATCTGAGCGATCTGGGCCAGCTCTTCGGCCGTGGGGTCTTCGTTGATGTAGGTGTCCGCGATGAACAGGGTGCGGTCTTCCAGCATCACGGCGTTCACGGTGGCCAGGCGGTCGGCGCCGGCCTTGTGGCCCAGCACGGTCTCGATGTGGTCCAGGTGGCGGTCGAAACGGCCGACCAGGCCCGACAGCATGGCGTCGGCATCGCCCAGCTTGACCATCAGCGCAGCGATCAGGGTGTTGGAGCGGCGCACGGCCGACTTGGCGGTCTCGGGCGTCACGCCGTCACGGCCCATCAGCTGGTGGTAGGCCTCCCAGTACTGGCGGAAGCGGGGGTCGTCCTCGGGGTTGCAGATTTCCACGTCCACCCCGGGCTGCAGGCGCAGGCCGGCCTTGGCAATGCGCGCTTCGATCACGGCGGGGCGGCCGATCAGGATGGGCTTGGCCAGGCCTTCTTCCACGGCCACTTGCACGGCACGCAGCACGCGCTCGTCTTCACCCTCGGCATAGGCCACGCGCTGCAGCTTGGCCTTGGCGGCGGCAAACACAGGGCGCATGAACATGCTGGTCTGGTAGACGAAGCGGGTCAGGCTTTCGCGGTAGGCGGCGATGTCCTCGATGGGGCGGGTGGCCACGCCGGATTCGGCGGCGGCCTGGGCCACGGCGGGGGCAATCCGCAGGATCAGGCGCGTGTCGAAAGGCGTGGGAATCAGGTAGTCGGGGCCGAACTTCAGCTCCTTGCCCTGGTAGGCGGCGGCCACTTCGTCGCTCACGTCCTGCTTGGCCAGGGCGGCGATTTCGCGCACGCAGGCCAGCTTCATGCTTTCCGTGATCTTGGTGGCGCCGCAGTCCAGCGCGCCACGGAAGATGTAGGGGAAGCACAGCACGTTGTTCACCTGGTTCGGATAGTCCGAACGGCCGGTGGCGATGATGCAGTCGGGGCGCACCGCCTTGGCCAGCTCGGGGCGGATTTCCGGCTCAGGGTTGGCCAGTGCCAGGATGATGGGCTTGTCGGCCATGGTCTTGACCATCTCGGCGGTCAGCACGCCAGGGGCCGAGCAGCCCAGGAACACGTCGGCACCGTTGACCGCGTCGGCCAGGGTGCGGGCGTCGGTCTTCTGGGCGTACTGGGCCTTGGAGGCGTCCAGGCCACCGGGGCGGCCTTCGTAGATCACGCCCTTGGAGTCGCACATGAAGACGTTCTCGCGCTTCACGCCCAGGCCCACCATCACGTTCACGCAGGCAATCGCAGCGGCGCCGGCGCCGGAGACGGCGACCTTGACCTGGTCGATCTGCTTGTTCACCAGTTCCAGGCCGTTGAGCAGCGCGGCGCTGGAGATGATGGCGGTGCCGTGCTGGTCGTCATGGAACACGGGGATGTTCATGCGCTTGGAGAGTTCCTGCTCAATGTAGAAGCACTCGGGCGCCTTGATGTCTTCCAGGTTGATGCCGCCCAGCGTAGGTTCCAGCGAGGCAATGATCTCGATCAGCTTGTCGGGATCGCGTTCGGCCAGTTCGATGTCGAACACATCCACACCGGCGAACTTCTTGAACAGGCAGCCTTTGCCTTCCATCACGGGCTTGCCAGCCAGGGGGCCGATGTCGCCCAGGCCCAGCACGGCCGTGCCGTTGGTGATCACGCCGACCAGGTTGCCGCGGGCGGTGTAGTCAAAAGCCTTGGAGGGATCGGCCTGGATGTCCAGGCAGGGGTAGGCCACACCGGGGGAGTAGGCCAGCGACAGGTCGCGCTGGTTGGACAGTGGCTTGGTGGGGGTCACCGAAATCTTGCCCTTGTTGGGGCTTGCGTGGTACTCACGCGCAGCATCGCGCAGGGCTTGTTCAGCGGTGGACAGGGTTTGCGTCATACAAAAATATCTCGTGAATCTGGCAGATCAAGCCTGAGGGCTTGCTGACCTAGAGCTTACCCTAGGTCGGGTCTTTCCAATAGATGAACGGTTTGTGCGCTGCAATAAGCGTAGCTCAAGGCGCAAACCCCCAGCGGCGTGGGCAGGGGGCGTCGTGGGGCCCGGGGATGTCCGGGCTACGGGCGAAGGCAGACTGGGTCAGTGCGCGTCGGCCTGGCGTGCGGCATTGATAACAGCTTGGGTATCGCCACGCGCTCCGTTGAAAAACACATTCAGGAGCACGGCGGCGATCGAGGCCAGAAGGATACCGGATTCGATCAGCGGGTGGATGGCATGGGGCATCCACTGGCGGAAATTGGGCGCCACCAGCGGAATCATGCCGACGCCGATCGAGACCGCCACGATCATGGCGTTGTTGCGGTTGCGGATGAAGTCCACCGTCGACAGGATGCGGATGCCGGTGGCAGCGACCATGCCGAACATCACTAGGCCGGCACCGCCCAGCACCACGGTGGGCAGGGACTCGATCAGCATGGCCATCTTGGGCAGCAGGCCCAGCAGGATCAGGATGGCCCCGCCTGCCACGCAGACCCAGCGGCTCTTGACCCCGGTGACCGCGACCAGGCCCACGTTCTGCGAGAAGCTGGTGTAGGGGAAGGTGTTGAAGATGCCGCCGATCAGCGTGCCCAGGCCGTCCGTGCGCAGGCCGCGCGTGAGCTCATCCTGGTTGATGGGCTTGCCGGTCATGTCGGACAGGGCCAGGAACATGCCGGTGGACTCGATCATCACCACCACCATCACCAGGGTCATGGTCAGGATCAGCACCGGATCGAACACCGGGGCGGCGATCTCGAAGGGCAGCACCAGGTTGAACCACTGGGCATTCGCCACCTTGTGGAAGTCCATCAGGCCCATCGCTGCGGTGATCACGCCACCCACCACAATCCCCAGCAGCACCGAGATGTTGGCCAGAAACCCTTTGCCGAAGCGGGCCACGAACAGGATGGTCAGCAGCACGATGGCCGAGATTCCGACCCCGGTCAGGTCGGCGTACTTGGGGTTGGGGATGGTGGGCACCACGGCAAAGCCCTTGGGCACCGGTGGCAGCGAGGTGCCCGGTGCGCCGGCCATGGCCTGGGCCTCGGTCAGCCATTTAAGGTGTTCGGGGTTGGGCACGGATGGGGCGGTCGGCCCCACGGGGTTGCCGAAGATCCAGTTGATGCCCACGCGCATCAGGCTGATGCCGATCACAGTGATGATGGTGCCAGTGACCACGGGCGGAAAGAAACGCAGCAGGCGGCTGACCACCGGCGCGATCAGGATGGAGACCACCCCAGCGCCGATCACCGAGCCGAAGATCAGGCCGGCCCCGGCATGGCCGCCGGTGCTTTGTGCCATGGACACCATGGGGCCTACGGCGGCAAAGGTCACGCCCATCATCACCGGCAGCTTGATGCCGAACCACTGCGTGCAGCCCATGGCCTGGATCAGCGTCACCAGGCCGCAGACGAAGAGGTCGGCTGAAATCAGCATGGCCACCTGTTCGGGTGGCAGGTTCAGTGCCCGGCCGACGATGAGCGGCACGGCGACTGCGCCGGCATACATCACCAGCACATGCTGCAGGCCCAGCGCCGTCACACGGCCTAGAGGGAGCTTTTCATCGACAGGATGCACAGTGGTCTGCATGGGGTCTTCCTTGGAGTCCTTGTAGGGTGGTGTGGTTGTGCTGCATGGCTTGCATGCAGTCATCCATACAAAAAGTGTATACAAAACAGGATGGATTAGGACCTCTAGAAATCCCGGGTGGAGGCCTGATTTCATAGGGGTTTGCCCCTTGCTGGTGCATGCCCGTGCGCCGTGCCCGGTTTGTGTTTTGAAACACAAAAGGGCTTTTCGACATGTGAAAGCGGGCATGCCCCATGCTGGGGCTCTTCCCTGGAAACAAGCAAGATGCACGCCCGCTGGGCACAGGCATGAAAAAGCCCGGTCGCAACCGGGCTGGAGGGGCGGGGCGTGAAGCGCCGGGGATCAGGCCAGCAGGTCGACCAGGCTGCGCGCCACCACCTTGGTGGCGCGGCGCAGGTCTTCCAGCTCCAGGCGTTCGTCGGCCCGCTTGGCGTGGCTTTCCAGCACGCTGCGGGGGCCGGCGCCGTAGATCACGCCGGGGATGCCGCGCTCCACGTACAGGCGCACGTCGGTGTACAGCGGCGTGCCCACGGCGGGGGGCTTGGTGCCGAACACGGCTTCGCCGTGGGTCTGGATGGCCTCCACCAAGGGCTGGTTGCCGGCCAGCGGGGTCATGGCGTTGGCCAGCAACAGGCGCTTGATGTCCACGCGCACGGCGTCCTCACCGGTGTAGCCCCGCTGGGTGTTGAACTCGGCGGTGGCGCGGGCAATCACGGCGCGGATGCTGGCTTCCACCTCGGCCGGGTGCTCCTCGGGGATCATGCGGCGGTCCAGCTTGAGCACCACCTTGCCGGGAATCACATTGGTGTTGGTGCCGCCTTCGATGCGGCCGATGTTCAGGTAGGGGTGCTTGATGCCGGGGACCTGTGAAGTCACCTGCTGGTAGCGGGTGTTCTCGGCATACAGCGCGTTCATGATGGCCACGGCGCCCTGCAGCGCATCCACTCCCGTGTGAGGCACGGCGGCGTGGGCCATCTTGCCGTGCACGGTCACTTCCACCTGCAGGCAGCCGTTGTGCGCGGTCACCACTTCGTAGCTGAAGCCGGCGGCCACCATCAGATCGGGCTTGGTCAGGCCTTGCTCCAGCAGCCAGCCGGGGCCAAGCAGGCCGCCAAACTCCTCGTCGTAGGTGAAGTGCAGCTCCACCGCGCCCCGGGCGGGCTTGGCCACGGCCTCCAGTGCACGCACGGCGAAGGTGAAGGTGGAGAAATCGCTCTTGCTCACCGCCGTGGCGCGGCCATACATCTTGCCGTCCTCAATCTGGGCGCCATACGGGTCCTTGGTCCAGCCTTCACCGGGCGGCACCACGTCGCCGTGGGCGTTCAGGGCAATCGTCTTGCCGCCCGCGCCATAGGGGCGGCGCACGATCAGGTTGGTGATGGACTCCATGCCGTAGTCCTTGACGGCCTGGGCCGGCACCACGTGCTTTTCGGCGTCGAAGCCGAAGGCCTGGATCAGCTCGGCCGTGCGTTCGGCATGCGGGGCATTGTTGCCGGGCGGCGTGTCGGTAGGCACTTGCACCAGGGATTGTAGGAACTGCACCTGCTCGTCAAAGTGCTGGTCGATCCAGGCGTCCAGTGCGACGTACGTGGCTTGGCGGTCTTGCTTCATGGGGTGTCTCGTGTCGGTGGGTGTTATTGCGCGGCCAGTTGCTGCAGCACGTGGCTGAAGGCTTCCACGGCCAGTTGCATGTCGTCGCTGGTGGTGGATTCGCGCGGGTTGTGGCTGATGCCGCCATTCAGGCCGCGCGTGAACAGCATGGCCTGGGGCATGATTTCGTGCAGTTTCATCGCGTCGTGGCCGGCGCCGCTGGGCATGCGGAACACGGGCACGCCCAGCGCTGCCACGGCCTTCTCCCAGCGCAGTTGCCAGTCGGGGGCGCTGGGGGCGGCGGCGGCCTGCATCGCCAGCTCGGTCTTGTACTGCAGACCACGGCGCAGGGCGATGGCTTGCAGCTGGGCCAGCACATCCTGGACCATGGCGTCGCGCTGGGCATCGGTGGGGGCCCGCAGGTCCATGCTGAACAGGCAGCGGCCAGGAATCACGTTGATCGAGCCATTGGGCACCTGCAGCATGCCGATGGTGGCCACGCTGTCGCCGTCCTGCCGCGCGCGCTGCTCCAGGTACAGGCCCAGCTCGGCCACGCCCAGGGCGGCGTCGTGGCGGCGGTCCATGGGGGTGGTGCCGGCATGGCTGGCGGTGCCATACATCTCGCACACATAGCGCACGCCGCCGTTGATGGAGGTGACCACGCCCAGGGGCAGGTCCAGTTCGTTGAGCACCGGGCCCTGCTCGATGTGCACCTCGATGAAGCCCAGGTATTGCGCGGCATCGCGCCGGATCTTGGGGATGTCGTCGATGCACAGGCCGGCGTGTTGCATGGCCTCGCGCATGGTGATGCCGTCGGCATCCTTTTGCTCCAGCCACTCGGGCTTGAAGTCGCCGATCAGCGCGCCCGAGCCCAGGAAGGTGGCCTTGTAGCGCTGGCCTTCCTCCTCGGCAAAGCCCACCACCTCAATACCGAAGGGCAGGCGCTTGCCGGCACGGTGCAATTCGCGCACGCAGGCCATGGGCACGAAGATGCCCAGGCGGCCGTCGTACTTGCCGCCGTTGCGCACGGTGTCGTAGTGGCTGCCGGTCAGCAGGTACTTGGCGCCAGCCTGGGCCGGGTGGTAGCGGCCTACCACGTTGCCCACGGCGTCGATCTCGACCTCGTCAAAGCCGCAGTCGCGCATCCAGTGGCTGATGCGCTGGGCGCAGGCGCGGTGGGCGTCGGTCAGGTAGGTGACGGTGAGCTGGCCCTTCTCGGCATAGCCCGGTTCGCTGTGCTGGGCCAGCTTTTCCTGCCAGTCCCAGACATCGTTGCCCAGGGTGGGGGTGTAGCCGAACTTGTCGTTCAGGCGAATCTCTGCAATCCGATGGATGTTGCGCAGGGCTTCGGCCCGCTCGTAGTTTGGGTGGTTGAAGCTGCGGCGCGCAAAGGTGTCGATGATTTCGGCCTTGGTCAGCCCGGTGCCACGCGGGCCGCGCACGGCCAGGATGAAGGGGAAGCCGAAGCGCGCGTTGTAGTCGGCGTTGAGCTGCTGGATGCGCGCGAATTCCTCGGGTGTGCAGGCCGTCAGGCCGGCGGTGTTCTGTTCGTTGGTGGATTCGGCGGTCAGCGACTGGGCCACCATGGCCTTGCCGGCCAGCTCCGGGTGGGCGCGGATCAGGCCCAGTTGCGCCTCGGGCGAGGCCTGGGCCAGCACCTGGACCATGGCGTGCTTGAGGTGGGCCAGCGACTTGAACGGGCGCTGTGCCAGCGCGGCTTCGGCAATCCAGGGCGAATGCTCGTACAGGCCGTCCAGCAGTTGCACGGCGCTGGCGGTGTCGGCGGTGTTGAGTTGTTCCAGGGTCAGGGCCATGGTGCTTCCTGTCAAAAAATAGAGCTGCTGACGCAGGATGGATAAGGGCTGGATGCCAATTTGGCAATCAAGCTGCGTTCACAGCGCAGGCGCCGGAAAGCGCTGGGCCCAGTGGCGCGCCAGATCGATGCGGCGGCACACCCAGACGTGGCTGTGGCGCTGGATGTGGTCCAGAAAGCGCTGCAGTGCGGTGATGCGGCCGGGGCGGCCCAGCAGGCGGCAGTGCATGCCGATGCTCATCATCTTGGGCGCGTTCTCGCCGGCGGGGTCGCCCTCGGCGTACAGCGTGTCGAAGGTGTCTTTCATGTACTGGAAGAACGGGTCGGCGTGCGAATAGCCCTGGGGCAGGGCAAAGCGCATGTCGTTCACGTCCAGCGTGTAGGGCACGATGAGCTGATGGTGGTGGCTGCCATCGGTCTTTTCCAGGCGCATCCAGAACGGCAGGTCGTCGCCGTAGTAGTCGCTGTCGTAGGCGAAGCGGCCATCGTCGGCCACCAGGCGATGGCTGTTGGGGCTGTCGCGGCCGGTGTACCAGCCCAGGCCGTGGTCACCCTCGTGGCCGTACAGGTCTTCGAAAATCTCCATGCACTGCGCCATGTGGGCGCGCTCGATCTCCTCGGGCACGTTCTGGTAGTGGATCCACTTCAGGCCGTGGCAGGCCACCTCGTGGCCCAGATCGGCAAAGGCCTGGGCCAGCTCGCGGTGCTTTTGCAGGGCCGTGGCCACGCCGAACACGGTCAGCGGCAGGCCGCGCTTTTCAAACTCGCGCAGGATGCGCCACACGCCGGCGCGGCTGCCGTACTCGTAGATGCCGTCCATGCTCATGTGGCGCGCCGGGTAGGCAGCCGGGTTGAACATTTCGGACAGGAACTGCTCGCTGGCCGGATCGCCGTGCAGCACATGGTTCTCGCCGCCTTCCTCGTAGTTCAGCACGAACTGCACGGCCACGCGTGCCTGGCCGGGCCATTGCGGCTGGGGCAGTTGGCGGCCGTAGCCGATCAGGTCGCGGGGGTAGGGGGCGGTGGCGTTGTAGGTCATACGGGCAGGCGCAAAAAACAGGGGGACAAGGACAGGGGTCAGGCGGCGATGCCGGACAGCGCCATGGACAGGTCGCTGGAGGGCATGTCGCGGTCGAAGGTCAGGCCTTCTTCCACGTGCTGCAGGTGTTCCTGCATCAGGCGTACGGCCAGTGCCTCGTCCTTGGCGGCCAGGGCCGTGACGATGGCTTCGTGCTCTTCGTGCGAGTGTTCGGCGGCGCTGGCGCTCTGGTACATCAGCGTGATCAGGGCGCAGCGCGACAGCAGCTCGCCCAGAATCTGCGCCAGCACGTGGTTGCCCATCTGCTCGGCCATGACCACGTGAAAGTCGCCCAGCAGCTCGGTACGCTGACCCACGTCGTTGCGGTCCATGGCCTTCTTCTCGGCCGTGATGTGGGCCTTGAGCGCCTTGATCTGCGCGGGCTTGACCTGGCGCACAAAGGCGCGCGTCATCTCGGTTTCCAGCATGCGGCGCACGGCAAACACCTGCTGGGCTTCCTCGACCGAGGGGGTGGCCACGAACGCACCGCGGGCCGGCGCCAGGGTGACCAGCCGGTTTTGCGACAGCTGGAACAAAGCTTGCCTGACCAGGGTGCGCGACACCCCGAAATGGTCGGCGAGCTTTTGCTCGGCCAGCTTGGTGCCGGGCAGCAGTTTGTGCTCGACGATGGCCCGCGTCAGGGCGTCGGCGATGGCGCTGGTGGAGGATGTTTCCATAGGGATCATCATAGATGCGTTTGAGCAAAAATTGTATACACTTTTGGTAAACAAGCGGCTGCACGGCGGCTGCGTCACATTGAGGAGTTACCCCCATGGGCTTGAGTACCCACGTTCTGGACACCATGCACGGCGGCCCCGCGGCCGGCATGCAGGTACAGCTGTTTGCGCTCGAGGGCGACAAGGTCACGCTGCTGAAAAGCCTGACCCTGAACCACGACGGTCGCACCGATGCTCCACTTTTTGACAACCACAGCCTCAAAGTGGGGACCTACCGCTTGTCCTTTGATGTGGCAGGCTACTTCAAAGCAAAAGGTGTGCAACTTCCCGAGCCCAATTTCCTGAATGTGGTGCACTTGGATTTCGGCGTGGCGCACGCCGACCAGCACTACCACGTGCCGCTGCTGGTCAGTCCCTGGAGCTACTCCACCTACCGCGGCTCCTGAGCGGGCGGCTGGCACCATCCAAAAAAGAGCGCTCGGCGCTCTTTTTTGGATGGCGGGCGCTGGTTAGCCGCCCGGAAGCTGTCCCTCGGTCAGCGTGTCCAGCTGAAAGCGCCCGGAGCGGTCCCACAGCCACGTGTCGGTGTAGATGAGATTGCCCGCCCCGGTGGGCGGAAATGGTGCGGCAGCGCGCACCATGCGCTCAATCTCTCTGACCACTTCTGGTGCATGGCTGGGCTGGCGCATCCAGCTGAGGCGGAGGATCTGGCCATTGCCGCTCACATGGATTTCCAGCACGGCCACGGCGTACAGCATCGGGGGCAGCTGTCCGCGGTAAATGCGCGCGGCATAGCGTTGGTACAGGTGGCGTGCGGCCTTTTGCTCGTAGGCCGTGGAGGCGCGCTGCTCGGTGCCTGCGCCTGGCAAGGGCATGGGGATGCCGCAGGCGGTCAGCGCAGCGGCGGCGACGCAGCCCAGGCCTCCCAGCAGCCAGTGGCGGCGTGAGCGTGGCGGCGGCGCAAGGGGCGGGGTGGTCATCATGCGGCCAGCATAGGTCGCAGGGCCGCCGCTGTGGTGTCGCCGGCGGCGTGGGTGGCTGTAGGCGGGGGCGCTGCGAAAGCTTTTCAGAGCGCATCCGTCGATCTGCGCTGCGCTGGATGGACCGGGCCTAGCCTCCGTCGCGCTGGCCTTCGGTCAGGGTGTCCAGCTGGAACATGCCAGTGCGGTCCCACAGCCAGGTGTCGGTCCACACCAGGCGGTCCTGCACGCGCTCGGGCGCCGGGTAAGGGGCGGCGGCATGCACCGTGCGTTCGATTTCCCGGATGACTTCGGGGGCATGGCGCGGGGCACGCATCCAGTTCAGGCTGCGCACATTGCCCTTGCGGTCCAGGTTCACCTCCAGCACGCCCACGGCATACAGCATCGGCGGTAACTGGCCCTTGTAGATGCGCGGGGCATTCTGGGCATACAGGTGGCGGGCCGCGTCCTGGCGGTAGGCGCGGGCCGAGGTGGCGCTGGAGCTGCGGCTGGCGCCGGCCCCCGCG
>NZ_JAZHFR010000065.1:0-21267 GCF_036541385.1 Comamonas sp. GCA5
CCCGCACCACGCCCACGCGCCCACAGCACCCACCCCGGCCGCCGCTGCGCCTGCGGCAACAGAGCCCCGCAACGACAGCCTGCGGGTGCAGGCCGGCGACACGGCCGGGCGCCTGGCGAACGCCAACCGCCCCAACGGCGTGTCGCTGGACCAGATGCTGGTGGCCATGCTGCGCAGCAATCCCAAGGCGTTCATCAACGGCAACGTCAACCGCATCCGCGCCGGAGCCGTGGTGCAGATGCCCAGCCGCGAACAGGCGCTGGAGACCTCCGCCAGCGAGGCACGCCAGATCGTCGCCGCGCAAAGCCGTGACTTCAACACATACCGCCGCAGCCTGGCCTCCAAGGCCCCGCAAGCGACCGTGCAGGCAGCCGACCGCAGCTCCGGTGGCCAGGTCCAGGCCCACGTCGAGGATGCCAGCGCCGCCGCGGCCACACCGGACAAGCTGACCCTGTCCAAGGGTGCCGTCCAAAGCGCGGCCGCCGAAGAAAAGATGGCCATCCAGAAGCAGGCCGAAGACCAGAGCAACCGCCTCAATGAGCTGCAGCGCAATCTGGCCGAGCTCAACGAACTGGCCCAGAACAACGCCGCGGCCAAACCCGCCGTCCCTGCCGCAGCGCCAGCACCCGCTGCGGGTGAGCAGCCCGCCAGCACAACCGCCACCCCGGGTGTGGAGGTCGCTGCCAGCACCCCCGCGGTCACGGCCGCCGCCCCCGAGGCACCCCCCGCCAGTGGCGACAAGGCTCCCGAAGCCACACCACCTGCGGCCAGCGATGCACCGCCTCCCCAGGCAGCGGCCCAGCCGGCCCCCAAGCCTGCGGTCGTGCCGACCGCGCCCGTGGCCGAAGCCTCCATCACCGACGAGCTGCTGGACAATCCGCTGGTGCCCGCCGGTGGCGCCGCCGTGGCCCTGCTGCTGGGCCTGCTGGGCTATACCGCCTGGAAACGCCGCCGTGCCCAGTCCAAATCCGAGGACCAGGCGCTGGGCGACAGCCAGTTGCAGCCCGATTCGTTCTTCGGCGGCAGCGGCGGCCAGCAGGTCGACACCAGCAACGCCGAAGGCAGCGCCACCACCATGGCCTACTCGCCCAGCCAGCTCGATGGCGGCGGTGATGTCGACCCCGTGGCCGAGGCCGATGTCTACCTGGCCTATGGCCGCGACGTGCAGGCCGAGGAAATCCTCAAGGAAGCGCTGCGCAACCAGCCCGAGCGCCTGTCCATCCACCTGAAGCTGGCGGAAATCTACGTCAAGCGCCATGACATCAAGGCCCTGGAGAACACGGCCCGGGGCATGCAGCCCGTCAGCCAGCCCCAGGACCCCGAATGGCAGCGCGTGGTGGAAATGGGCCGCAGCCTGGACCCCACCAACACCTTCTTTGCCGGCGCCGACACCGGTGCCTCGGCCACTGGCGGCAAGCCCGCCTCCTCGTTTGCCGCGGCCTTGAATGCGGCCAAGCCCGAGCTTGCGACACCCGTGGCTGCGGCGGCGGGCGCGGTGGCTGCGGCTGCAGCAGCCCAGACTCCCGATCTCCCCGAAGTACCCGATCTGGACCTCCACCTGGACCTGCCCGAGGGCTTGATCACCGCCAATCCCCCCGCCGTGGCGGATGTCCCGGCGGCGCAGCCACCGTCGGACGACGACTTTGCGGCGCTGGAGCTGCCCTCGACCCTGGACAGCCAGCTCGACGTGACGGCCCCTCCGGCGGTCGAGGACCCACCCACCCTGGTGCAGGACACCGTCATCGGCGAAGACAGCCGCCAGGGCCTGGACGGGCTGGATCTAGACCTGTCCGGCTTTGACGTGCCTGCGCCTGCGGCGGACACCCCTCCACCCGCCGCCCAAGACGCCGAAACAGATCTGGGCGCTGGACTGGACTTTGACCTGGACAGCCCATCCCCCGAAACCGCTGCGCCTGCCGGCGCGGCCACCGAGCCTGCCCCCGCAGCGGCGGTGCCGCAGGACCTGGAATTCGACCTGGGTTCCCTGGATCTGGATTTGGGCACCGACGCCGCGCCTGCAGCCCAGCCCCAAGCCGTGCACAATGCCGCGGACGACCCCCTGTCGACCAAGCTGGACTTGGCCCAGGAATTCAACTCCATCGGCGACAGCGAAGGCGCCCGGGCCTTGATCGAGGAAGTGCTGGCCGAAGCCAGCGGCCCGCTCAAGGACCGTGCCCAGAAGATGCTGTCCGAACTTGATTGATGCACCGTATTTTTTCTGAAGCGGCCCGGCCGCTGGCCTGGGAGCTGCCATGCGCATAGCCCTGGGCGTGAGCTACAACGGCCAGGCCTACAACGGCTGGCAAAGCCAGCCGAACGGCAACACCGTTCAAGACAAACTCGAAGCGGCCCTGGGCCGCTTTGCTACTCAGGGCGTATCCACCTTGTGTGCCGGCCGCACCGATGCCGGGGTGCACGGGCTGATGCAGGTGGTGCACTTCGACACCGCACTGCAGCGACCAGAAACTGCCTGGGTGCGCGGCACCAACACCTTCCTGCCTCCCGACATTGCCGTGCAGTGGGCGCGGGCCGTGCCCGACGCCTTCCACAGCCGCGCCTGTGCCACGGCGCGGCGCTACGCCTATGTGCTGCTGCAGTCGCCGGTGCGCCCCAGTGTGGAAGTCGGGCGGGTGGGCTGGGTGTTCAACCCACTCGATGGCGAGGCCATGCGCCAGGCCGCGTCCTGCCTGATTGGCGAGCATGATTTCACCTCGTTCCGCGCCTCGGCCTGCCAGGCGCTGACACCGGTCAAGACCCTGCACCGCATCGACATCACGCGCCGCGCCGTGGCCTCGGCCCAGCACCGTGAGATGGAATGCTGCTACTGGCGCTTCGAGTTCGAGGGCAATGCCTTCCTGCACCACATGGTGCGCAACATCATGGGCTGCCTGGTCTACATCGGCCAGGGCTCGCACCCGCCCGAATGGATGGCCCAGGTGCTGGCAGCGCGCTCGCGCGACGCCGCAGCGCCGACGTTTTCGCCGCACGGCCTGTACTTCTTGGGGCCTGTGTACGATCCGCAGTGGCAACTGCCCGACCGTGTGCCCGGCTTCGACTGGCTGCCCTGAGCATCAATTCCACGCCAAATTGGCATGAAACCCTTATGGATCAAGCGCTGAACGCTCCTATTTCACGCACCCGCATCAAGGTCTGCGGCCTGACCCGCGAAGCCGATGTCGACGCGGCGGTGGCCGCCGGCGTGGACGCCCTGGGTTTTGTGCTCTATGCCCCCAGCCCACGCGCCGTCAGCCTGGCGCGCGCGGCCGAGCTGGCACGGCGCCTGCCGCCTTTCGTCACCCCCGTGCTGCTGTTCGTCAACGCCACGGCGGCCGAGATCGCCGCCGCGCTGGCCGCCCTTCCCCACGCCCTGCTGCAATTTCACGGCGACGAGAGCCCAGCGGCCTGTGCAGACGCCACGGACCAAGGGCGCCACCGCTACCTGCGGGCGGCGCGCATACCCCTTGGGGATGACGCCGGGGACTTTGACCTCGTAAAATACGCCCATCAATACTCTCAGGCCCAGGCCATTCTGTTGGACGCCCATGTGGACGGCTACGGTGGTGCAGGCAAAGCATTCAATTGGTCACTCCTTCCAACAAGCGTCAACGCTCACCTCGTCTTGTCTGGTGGGCTTACGCCTGCAAACGTGACCGATGGCATCCGCCAGGTACGACCCCGCTGCCTGTCTTTGGCAGTTGATGTCAGCTCCGGCGTCGAAGCCACCCGCCCTGACGGCACGCCGCTCAAGGGTGTCAAGGATGCTGAAAAGATTCAACGCTTCGTTGCAGCCGTGCGTGCTGCCGATGCACCCATTGCCCCCCAATCCTGATGTACGAATATTCCTATCCCGATGCCCACGGTCACTTTGGCCCCTATGGCGGCAGTTTCGCCAGCGAGACGCTGACCCACGCCCTGGCCGAGCTGCGTGAGGCCTATGCCAAGTACCAGCACGACCCAGCCTTCGTCGCCGAATTCCGCTCCGAGCTGGCGCACTTCGTCGGCCGGCCCTCGCCCGTCTACCACGCCGCGCGCATGTCCCAGGAGATGGGCGGTGCGCAGATCTATCTGAAGCGCGAAGACCTGAACCACACCGGTGCGCACAAGATCAACAACGTGATCGGTCAGGCCATGCTCGCCAAGCGCATGGGCAAGCCGCGCATCATTGCCGAGACCGGCGCGGGCCAGCACGGCGTGGCCACGGCCACCATCTGCGCGCGCTATGGCCTGGAGTGCGTGGTCTATATGGGTGCCGAGGACGTCAAGCGCCAAAGCCCCAACGTCTACCGCATGAAACTGCTGGGCGCCACCGTGGTGCCCGTGGAGTCGGGCTCCAAGACCCTCAAGGATGCGCTGAACGAAGCCATGCGCGACTGGGTGGCCAACGTCGACAACACCTTCTACATCATCGGCACGGTGGCCGGACCGGCTCCCTACCCCGCCATGGTGCGTGATTTCCAGAGCGTGATCGGCGAAGAGTGCCTGACGCAGATGCCCGAGATCTTCAAGGAACTGAAGATGGCCGGTGAGCAACCCGATGCCGTTGTCGCCTGCGTGGGCGGCGGCTCTAACGCCATGGGCATCTTCTACCCCTACATCCCGTTCGAGAACACCCAGCTGATCGGCGTGGAAGCTGCGGGCGAAGGCCTGGACACCGGCAAGCACTCGGCCTCGCTGCAAAAGGGCAGCGCGGGCGTGCTGCACGGCAACCGCACCTTCATCATGCAGGACGAGAACGGCCAGGTGCTGGAGACCCACTCCATCAGCGCCGGCCTGGACTACCCTGGCGTGGGGCCCGAACACGCCTGGCTGCAGGAGATCGGCCGTGCCCAGTACGTGGGCATCACCGACAAGGAAGCGCTGGAAGCCTTCCACTACCTGTGCCGCGTCGAAGGCATCATCCCCGCGCTGGAGTCCAGCCATGCTGTGGCCTATGCCATGAAGCTGGCCAAGACCATGAAGCCCGAACAATCCATCCTGGTCAACCTGTCAGGCCGGGGTGACAAGGACATCGGCACCGTGGCCGACCTGTCGGGCGTGGATTTTTATGACCGCCCATCGATGCGCGGTCTGACCGTCAAGGGAGGGCCCGCTGCATGAGCCCGCAACCATCCAGAATTGCTGCCACTTTCGAAAAACTGAACCATGAAGGCCGCAAGGCCCTCATCCCCTTCGTCACGGCCGGCTACCCGTTCGCCGCCATCACGCCCTCGCTGATGCACGGCATGGTGGAAGCCGGCTCGGACATCATCGAGCTGGGCGTGCCGTTCTCGGACCCCATGGCCGATGGCCCGGTGATCCAGAAGGCCGGTGACCGCGCGATTGCCAATGGCGTGGGCCTCAAGCACGTGCTGGCCTATGTGCGCGAATTCCGCCAGAAAAACCATACCACCCCCGTGGTGCTGATGGGCTATGCCAACCCGGTGGAGCGCTACGACCAGGTGCACGGCACGGACGCCTTCGTCAACGATGCCGCCGAAGCCGGCGTGGATGGCGTGCTGGTCGTGGACTACCCACCGGAAGAAAGCGAAGCCTTTGCCGCCAAGCTGCGCGCCAAGGGCATGGACCAGATCTTCCTGTTGGCCCCCACCAGCACCGACGAACGCATGCAGCAGGTCGCCCGCGTGGCCAGCGGCTATGTGTACTACGTCTCGCTCAAGGGGGTGACCGGCTCCAACGCGCTGGATCTGGACGCCGTGGGCGAGATGCTGCCGCGCATCAAGCAGCACGTGCACATCCCGGTCGGCGTGGGATTTGGCATCCGTGACGGCCAGACCGCCCACGCGGTGGCCCAGATGTCAGACGCTGTCATCATCGGCAGCAAGATCATCCAGCTGCTGGAAGATCAACCCCACGAAAAGATTGTCCCGCTGACCATCGACTTTCTGCGCGGCGTGCGCAAAGCGATGGACGCATAATGCGACCCCGGGCGGCCGCCGCGCCGGCCCGCTGCCCGATCGCCTTGAAGAGGAAACCGTATGTCCTGGCTCGAAAAACTTCTGCCTGCCAAAATTCAGCAAACCGAACCCAAGGATCGCCAACAGCAGATCCCCGAGGGCCTGTGGGTCAAGTGCCCCAGCTGCGAGTCGGTGCTCTACAAGACCGATCTGGAAAGCAACCAGAACGTGTGCCCCACCTGCGGCCACCACCACCGCATCGGTGCGCGTGCGCGCCTGAACCATTTCCTGGATGGCGAAGGTCGCTATGAAATCGGCCAGGAAGTGATTCCCGTCGATGCCCTGAAGTTCCAGGACAGCCGCAAGTACCCCCAACGCCTGAAGGAAGCCCTGGAAAATACGGGTGAGACCGACGCGCTGATCGTCATGGGCGGCACCGTCAAGGGCATCGAGCTGGTGGCCGCCTGCTTCGAGTTCGACTTCATGGGCGGTTCCATGGGCTCCGTGGTGGGCGAGCGTTTCGTGCGCGGCGTGGAAACCGCCATCGCACAGAAAGTGCCCTTCCTGTGCTTCACCGCCACCGGCGGCGCCCGCATGCAGGAAGGCCTGCTGTCCCTGATGCAGATGGCCAAGACGAATGCCGCGCTGACCCGCCTGGCACAAAAGGGACTGCCCTACATCTCCGTGCTGACCGACCCCACCATGGGCGGCGTGTCGGCCGGCTTCGCCTTCGTGGGTGACATCGTGATGGCCGAGCCCAAGGCGCTGATCGGCTTTGCCGGCCCCCGCGTGATCGAAACCACCGTGCGCGTGAAGCTGCCCGAGGGCTTCCAGCGGTCCGAGTTCCTCAAGGAAAAGGGTGCCGTGGACATGATCGTCGACCGCCGCGAGCTGCGCGACACCGTGGCCAGCACCCTGGCCATGCTGCAGCGCCTGCCGGCCGATGCCGTGGTGCAGGACTGATCCAGCGGCTGTGCACCCAACAAAAAGGCTCCCGACCGGGAGCCTTTTTTCATGCCGGCACGCAGGCCGGGGCCATGGCGTGCCGCCTCAGCCGCCGGTGGCCATGCTGGCCAGCACGCCGAACTGCACATTGCCCAGCACCATCAGCAGCACCTGCAGGGCGATGATGGCCACCAGGGCCGACAGGTCCACCCCGCCGATCAGGGGAATCAGCTTGCGCAGTGGCCGCAGCAAGGGTTCGCTCAGGCGGTGCAGGATGCCGGCCATCGGCGAGTGCGGCTGCACCCAGGACAGGATGGCATAGACGATCAGGATGCCAATCAACCCGGTCAGCACCATGCGCAGCAGGCCGAACAGCGCCAGCACGGGCACCAGGCCGGGGTTGCCATTCGCGCCCAGCAACAGCCACAGCAGCACGTACTGCACCAGCATCACCAGCACCGCGGCCACCAGGCTCGACAGGTCGTACTGGCTGCGGTTGGGAATGATCTTGCGCAGCGGCATCACGATCCAGTCGGACAGGGCAAACACCAGCTGCCCCACCGGGTTGTTGAACGGAATGCGCTGTGCCTGCATGTACAGGCGCAGCAAGCAGGCGCCAGCGATCAGGCCGCTGACGACCTCCAGCAGGAATTGAAGAATTTGAACAATCATGGAGATCACAAAGGTTGAAGAACTACGCGCACAACCATATCCCACATGCAGGTCCGCGCGTTGTCAGCCTACGCCCACCGGCAGGCACTGGCGGCCATCATAGCCAGCAGAATCACCGCATGCAGCCATGACCTCGCCGTTAACGCTCATTTCGCTACCGCTGTTTCCCCTGCATGCGGTGCTGTTTCCCGGCGGTCACCTGCCATTGCGGGTGTTTGAGGCCCGCTACCGCAACATGGTGCACGGCTGCCGCGAAGCCGGTGCGCCCTTCGGCGTGGTCACGCTGCTGAGCGGGCAGGAAATCCACCAACCCCATCTGCCACCCGAGACTTTCTATGCCACCGGCACGATTGCCGCCATCGACTCGCTGTCACCGCTGAGCACCGGGCTGGAGCTGCTGCACTGCAGCGGCCGGGAGCGCTTTCACATCGCCACGGCACGCAAGCTGCCACTGGGCCTGTGGGTGGCCGACGTGGAGCTGCTGCCCGCCGACCACACCATCCCCATCCCCTCCTACCTGCGCCATACGGCCACGACCTTGCGCCTGGTGCTGCAGAAGATTCCGCAGAACCACCTGGAAGGTGCCACCGACGCCCAGTTCGCCGACTGCGGCTGGGTGGCCAACCGCTGGTGCGAACTGCTGCCCATGGAGCGCAAGCAGCAGCTGTGCCTGCTGGAGCTGGACAGCCCCCTGGTGCGCCTGGAGCTGGTGGCCGACACGCTGGAACGCGCCGGCATCACGCACTGAGGCCCGGCGCACCGTGCTGCGCAAAACCATAGCTGCTGGCGCAGATGAACAGGCCATCTGCAATAAATTTGCACTTTAAACCCATACAAATCAAACGCTTGCCGCTCTTTTTCTGCAAGCACCGCGCCCTATCGCCCCCGGCCGTTCAGCGGATTCACAGAGATTCCCATGCCGGCCTGCCGATCGGGCGCAAAAAAACTAAAATCTCCGGTTTTGGCTTGTTTCCTCAGCCTTTGCGCTGCGCTCATCCATGTCTGAACAACACAACTCCCCCGAGGCAGAAGTCGCTGCCCCCCAAGACGAAAACAAACTGATTGCTGAGCGCCGCGAAAAACTGAAAGCCTTGCGCGAGTCCGTCAAGGCCCACGGTGGCGTGGCCTTCCCCAACGACTTCAAGCCCGCCGACCGTGCCCTGCCGCTGGTCGAGGCCCATGGCAGCAAGGAAGCCGAGGCGCTGGACACCGAAGCCATCACCGTCTCCGTCGGCGGCCGCATGATGCTCAAGCGCGTCATGGGCAAGGCCAGCTTTGCCACCGTACAGGACGCCACCGGCCGCATCCAGGCCTACATCACCCGCGACGCCGTGGGGGAAGAGGTCTACGCCGACTTCAAGAAGTGGGACCTGGGCGACATCATCGCCGTCGAAGGCCAGCTGATGAAGACCAAGACCGGCGAGCTGTCGATCAAGGCCACGCGCATCCGCCTGCTGACCAAGAGCCTGCGCCCCATGCCCGACAAGTTCCATGGCATGGCCGACCCCGAGCAGAAGGTGCGCCAGCGCTACGTTGACCTGATGATGAACGAAGACGCCCGCAAGCGCTTCGTGGCGCGCAGCAAGGCCGTGGCCGGCATCCGCGACTTCATGGTGCAACATGGCTTCCTGGAAGTCGAAACGCCCATGCTGCACCCCATCCCCGGTGGTGCCAACGCCAAGCCCTTCGTAACACACCACAATGCGCTGGACCAGGAGATGTACCTGCGCATTGCGCCCGAGCTGTACCTCAAGCGCCTGATCGTCGGTGGCTTTGAACGCGTGTTCGAGATCAACCGCAACTTCCGCAACGAAGGGGTGTCGGTGCGCCACAACCCCGAGTTCACCATGATGGAGTTCTACGCGGCCTACTGGAACTACCAGGACCTGATGGACTACACCGAACAGCTGGTGCGCGACGCCGCCATGAAGGCCGTGGGCACGCTGGAGTGCACCTACGGTGGCAAGCCTGTGGACCTGACCAAGCCGTTTGAGCGCCTGACCATCCCCGAAGCCATCGTCAAGTACACCGAAGCCGGTGACAACGTGAGCAACCGCGACTGGCTGACCAACGCGCTGAAGAAGCTGGGCATGAACGAGGAGAAGGACAAGCTGTCCACCCGCTCGCTGGCCAGCCTGCAGGTGCTGTACTTCGAGGAAGTGGTGGAAGAGAAGCTGTGGAACCCCACCTTCATCATGGAACACCCCACCGAAATCTCGCCGCTGGCGCGCGCCAACGACGAGCGCCCCGAAGTGACCGAGCGCTTTGAGCTGTACATCACCGGCCGTGAATTCGGCAACGGTTTCTCCGAGCTGAACGACGCCGAAGACCAGGCCGCCCGCTTCAACGCCCAGGTGGAAGCCAAGGACGGTGGCGACGACGAAGCCATGTACTTCGACCACGACTTCGTGCGTGCCCTGGAATACGGCATGCCCCCCACCGGCGGTTGCGGCATCGGTATCGACCGCCTGCTGATGCTGCTGACCGACAGCGCCAGCATCCGCGACGTGATCCTGTTCCCCGCCCTGCGCCGCGAACACGCTTGATCCTCCGCGATCCAGCCTCTTTCCAAGGGACCTGCGGGTCCCTTTTGATTTCTGCCATGCCCCCAAGTGCAGGGGCATGGACCCCGCTTCGTTAGTATCGGAAGAAGAACACCGCTTTGAATTTACCGACCGTGACCCTGATCGACCGTATTTCTGGCCTGCGTACCCGCCTGCCTGCCTGGATGCAGGACTGGCTGGAAATCGCCATTCCTGTGCTGCAGATCCTGCTCATCGTGCTGGTGGCCTGGCTGCTGCACCGCCTGTTCAAGCGCGTCATCCAGCGCGCCAGCGACCACTACGAGTTCCCGAACGAGCTGCTGATGCCCATCCACACCGTGGTGCGCTGGCTCATCATTGCGGGCTCCGTGCTGCTGATCCTGGAGCGCATGGGCGTCTCGGCCAGCGTGCTGTGGTCGGCCTTCACTGGCTTTGCCACCGTGGGCGCCGTGGCCTTCTTTGCCGCCTGGAGCGTGCTGTCCAACCTGTTCTGCGCCTTCCTGATCTTCACCGTCGGCCCCTTCCGCGTGGGCGACCACATCGAGGTGCTGGACACGGCCGAGAAGCCCGGCGCCCTGGGCCGCGTGATCGACATCAACCTGCTCTACACCACGCTGGAGGATGCCACCGCGCCCATCCCCGGCACGCTGATCCAGATCCCCAACTCGCTGATCTTTCAGCGCGTGGTGCGCCGCTGGCGCATGGGCACCCCCTTGCCCGAAGACAAGCTGCACAAGCCCGCCGCGCAGGTGCCGGTCCCGGAAGCGGCAGAACCTGCCCCAGCCCCCAAGAGCGCCAGCTTCCCCTGACGCACCGGCGCCCCTGGCCGCAGCCCTGCTGCACCGCACCAGGGCTTTTTTCATGCCCCGGGGGCGTGTGGCTCAATACAGCTGCGGCACCAACATGCTGGCGGGCACCGGATGGCGGATGTAATCCGCATGGCGCACACGCTCCGGCAGGCTGGTTTCGGGCCGGGGCACCTCGTTGTAATCGAACTGCGTCAGCAGGTGGCGGATGCAATTGAGCCGCGCCTGCTTCTTGTGGTCGGCCGGCACCACCCACCACGGCGCCTCCGGGATGTGGGTGCGCTCCAGCATCACCTCCTTGGCGCGGGTGTAGTCCTCCCAGCGGCGGCGCGACTCCAGGTCCATGGGGGAAAGCTTCCACTGCTTGAGCGGATCGTGGATGCGCCCCAGAAAGCGCAGGTGTTGCTCTTCGTCGGTGATGGAGAACCAGTACTTGATCACACGGATGCCCGAGCGCACCAGCATGCGCTCGAACTCCGGCACGGAACGGAAAAACTCCTCGTACTCGTCGTCCGAGCAAAAGCCCATCACCCGTTCCACACCGGCGCGGTTGTACCAGCTGCGATCGAACAGCACCATCTCACCCGCAGCCGGCAGGTGGGCCGCGTAGCGCTGGAAGTACCACTGCGTGCGTTCACGGTCGTTGGGCGCCGGCAGCGCCACCACGCGGCACACGCGCGGGTTCAGGCGCTGGGTGATGCGCTTGATCACGCCGCCCTTGCCGGCGGCATCGCGCCCCTCGAACAGGATCACGGCCTTTTGCTTGGTGGACGCCACCCAGTCCTGCAGCTTGACCAGCTCGCCCTGCAGGCGGAACAGCTCCTTGAAATACGCCACGCGCTGGGCATGGCTTTCGGGGGCCCCCTCTGCCATAGCCGGCACGGCGCCCAGCACGCCCGTGCGGTCCTCGATCTCCAGCTCCAGCTCTTCGTCCAGGCTGTCCAGCAGGTCGCTCTCGATACGGCGCACCAGTTCTTCTCGGTTGTCCCAATTCATCACTCACCTTCGTGGTTGGCCGTTTGTGGCTTTGCCACACAGGCTACACGCCGCCTGCGACGCTTTGATGACAACCGGGTACACGCTGCGCGCAGCGTCTGCGGGGCGCCCCCATCGCCAGGCAAGCCCAGCCCGCACGCCACAACCGCAGGCGAGCGGCACACGGCCCGCAGCCCTTAGTCGTTTTGCGCGCAAGCACATCCATTTTTGTTCGTTGGAGCGCCCGCCACCGGCTCGCAAGATGGTGGCCTGCGATGGATTGCACCGAAAGGCCACGCCATGACACACGCCACCACCACCCCCCCCCGCCGCAGCCGCGGCCGCACCCCAGCAGCCCCCACTGCCTGCTGTGCTGCAGCAGGCCCTGGTACAGGCCCAGGCACAAGGCCTGCCCTACGCCGGCAGTGTGACCCCGCTCCAGGCCTGGCCTCTGGTGCAGCAAGGCCAGGCCCTGCTGGTGGATGTGCGCACCGCCGAGGAGCGCAAGTTCGTCGGCCAGGTGCCGGGCAGCGCCCATGTGGCCTGGGCCAACGGCACGGCGCTGACCCGCAACCCGCGCTTTGCCCGCGAACTGGCCGCCCTGCACGCCAACCAGCCCCAGCCGCTGCCCGTGCTGCTGCTGTGCCGCAGCGGCAAACGCTCGGCCCTGGCGGCCCAGGAAGCGGCCAAGGCCGGTCTGGTCCATGTCTTCAACGTCAGCGAAGGCTTTGAGGGCGACCACGACGCTCTGCAGCAGCGCGGCCATTTCAATGGCTGGCGCTTTTACGGCCTGCCCTGGGTGCAGGACTAGGACGAACGCCCTACCCCTGCCCCCTTCACCGGACTGTCCCCATGAGCACCTTCGACATCAGCACCATCGTCCAGCAGTTGCGCCAGGTCCGCGACCATTGGCGCGAGCAGCAGAACCGCACCGACCCCGGCCACCGTGAATTTCCCGCGCGCGCCGCGATTGCCCAGGCCCTGGAGGGACTCAAAGGCGTGCTCTACCCGCTGCGCCTGGGCCCACCCGACCTGCGCCACGCCAGCGAAGACTTCTACGTGGGCCACACGCTGGACACGGCACTGCAGGTTCTGCAGACCCAGGCCCAGATCGAGCTGCACTACCGCCACCGCAGCACGGGTGCCGCGGCCCAGGACCACTCCGCCCTGGCGCTGCAAACGGTGCAGGCCTTTGCACAGCAACTACCCCGTCTGCGCCAGTTGTTGGACACCGACGTGCTGGCTGCCTTCCACGGCGACCCGGCCGCGCGCAGCGTGGACGAGGTGGTGCTGAGCTACCCCGGCGTGCTGGCCCTCATCCACCACCGCATCGCCCACGCCTTCTACCGGCTGGACCTGCCGCTGCTGGCGCGCATCGTGGCCGAGCTGGCCCATGGGCAGACGGGCATCGACATCCACCCCGGTGCGCAGATCGGTCCGGGCTGCTTCATCGACCACGGCACGGGCGTGGTGATCGGAGAGACCGCCGTCCTCGGACAGAACGTGCGCATCTACCAGGCCGTGACCCTGGGCGCCAAGCGCTTTCCCAAGGATGCCCAGGGCCACCTGCAAAAAGGCTGGGCACGCCACCCCATCGTCGAGGACGACGTGGTGATCTACGCCGGCGCCACCATCCTGGGGCGGGTGACCATCGGCCAAGGTGCAGTGATCGGCGGCAATGTCTGGATCACCGAGGATGTGCCCGCCGGCGCCCATGTCAGCCAGGCCAGCCTGCGCCAGGCCGTGGAGCACAGTGGCGGCGCCGGTGCCACCGCACCGGTGGCATCCGCCCCCCTCCCCACCACCACCGCCCGCGTGGCCGCCTGAACATGCCAGGGCCCCACGTGATCCAGGACTTCGGTCTGGCCGTGCGCCAGCTGCGCGAAGGGTGCGGCTGGTCGCAGGAGCAACTGGCAGCCCAGGCCGACCTGAACCGCTCCTATGTGGGCGAGGTCGAGCGCGGCCAGGTCGCCCCCTCGCTGCTCACGCTGCACAAGCTGGCCCAGGCGCTGCAGGTCAGCAGCACCACGCTGCTGGCGCATGCCGAGCACATCTGCGAGCAGCGCGACCACCAGCGCCAGCGCCTGGCGGCCAGCTTGGTGGCGATAGCCGGTTGAAGCCGCACCGCCCCCCGTTGAACACTGGCGCAGAGCTTGGTGCTCCGCCTGCACCTCGTTTTTTCCCGCCCCGTATCCACCAGGAGCCTTTTCTCATGACAGCAACCGTCGGCGGCACCACCGCCCTGGGCGACAACGCCGCCCGCCAGCTGGCCAATGCCACCAAGACCGCGCCGCAGCTGGCCACCATCACGCCGCGCTGGCTGACCCATCTGCTGCAATGGGTGCCGGTGGAGGCCGGCATCTACCGCGTCAACCAGGTCAAGAACCCGGAGGACATCCAGGTCACCTGCACCGCCAAGCAGCACGAGAACCAGCTGCCGCGCACCTATGTGGACTACGACGCCCAGCCGCGCGAGTACTTCCTGAACGCCGTCTCCACCGTGCTGGATGTGCACACCCGCATCTCCGACCTGTTCAGCAGCCCGCACGACCAGATCAAGGAACAGCTGCGCCTGACCATCGAGACCATCAAGGAGAACCAGGAAAGCGAGCTGATCAACAACCCCGACTACGGCCTGCTGGCCCAGGTGACGGACGAGCAACGCATCTTCCCGCTGACCGGCGCGCCCACGCCCGATGACCTGGACGAGCTGCTGACCAAGGTGTGGAAAGAGCCCGCCTTCTTCCTGGGCCACCCGCTGACCATTGCCGCCTTCGGCCGTGAAGCCACGCGCCGTGGCACGCCCCCGCCCACGGTCAGCCTGTTCGGCAGCCAGTTCATCACTTGGCGCGGCGTGCCGCTGATTCCGTCGGACAAGGTGCCGGTGGCCGATGGCAAGAGCAAGATCCTGCTGCTGCGCGTGGGCGACCGCCGCCAGGGCGTGGTCGGCCTGTTCCAGCCCGGCCTGCCCGGCGAACAAAGCCCGGGCCTGTTGGTGCGCTTCATGGGCATCAACAACCACGCCATCGCCAGCTACCTGATCTCGCTGTACTGCTCGCTGGCCGTGCTCACGCCCGATGCCGTGGCCGTGCTGGACGACGTGGAAATCCACAAGTACCACGACTACTCGGTGCTGGACACCTACAAGTAAGCCCCGCGCTGCGCGGGCGGTGGTTTGTGAGTCAAAACCACCTCCTGCGCATACCCAGAGCGCGCAAGCAGCTCACCTTTTCATATCGCGCACCACAGGAGATGCGGTTTTGAGCACCACCCCCGCGCACGCGCCCACGCTGGCGGCCGCCCAGGCTGCCCCGCTGGCGCCCTCGCTGCCTTCGCCCCCAGCACCGCTGGACACCGGGGCCCTGGCCCAGCTGGCCACGGCCCTGTTCCGCAGCCTGCCCGGCAGCGCCACGCCCCAGCCACCATCCACGGCCGCCTTCGGCGCCCAGCCGCCCACCACCTGGGCCCCGGGCGCTCGCCGCTGGCCAGCCCGGCAGGCTTTTCCCCCAATGCGCCTGGCACGCCCATTCCCACAGGGCAGATTCCGGGCACCAACCTGCTGCCCAGCGCCCCCGGCACCGTGCTGGCCCTGGGCCACCGCGCCGAAGCGCTGCGCCCCCACGCGGTGGCCGGCAACGGCGTGCCCGACCAGGCGTTTACCGCCTTGCCCGCCTATGAACCCCGCTTGGGCCACGCCACCGATGGCGTGCCCCAGGCCACCGCTGCCGACGCGGCCACGTTGCGCCCTGCTACGGATGGCGCGGTGCCCCAGGCCGGTTCGACCGCCGCGCCCCATGCCGGGCTGGATGCGCTGAGCCAGCAGGCCGTGGCGGCCCTGGGCAACTCTGGGCCTGCCTCTGGCACGCCCTTCGTGCCCGGCATCCCTGCGGGCCTGCTGTCAACGCCCGCCGGGCCTGCGGCCACGCTGCCCGGCAGCAGCCATGCCACCGCCCCGCAGTTCTACTTTGTCGATGCGGTGCAGCTGCCCAGCGGTTTTGTCACCCCGGCCAAGGCCCATCCCCACGGGGAGCAAGCCAGCACGCCGCAGGCCCAGGCCGACCGCCACCACGGCTTTGATGTGCACGCCGTGCGCCGCGACTTTCCGATCCTGACGGAGCGCATCAACGGCAAGCAGCTGGTCTGGCTGGACAACGCCGCCACCACCCACAAGCCACGCCAGGTGATCGAGCGCATTGCGCACTTCTACGCGCACGAGAACTCCAACATCCACCGCGCGGCCCACACGCTGGCCGCTCGCGCCACGGATGCCTACGAGCATGCGCGTGAAGTGGTGCGCCGCTTTATCCACGCGCCCGAGGTGAACGAAGTCATCTTCGTGCGCGGCACCACCGAGGCCATCAACCTGGTGGCCAAGGCCTGGGGCGGCCAGAACGTGGGCGAAGGCGACGAGATCATCGTCAGCCACCTGGAGCACCACGCCAACATCGTGCCCTGGCAGCAACTGGCCCAGGCCAAGGGCGCCAAACTGCGCGTGATTCCGGTCGACGACCAGGGGCAGATACGCCTGGACGCATACGACAAGCTGCTGAACGACCGCACGAAAATCGTCGCCATCGGCCATGTGTCCAATGTGCTGGGCACCGTGGTGCCGGTCAAGGAGGTGGTGGCCCGTGCCCGGGCGCGCGGCATCACGACGCTGGTGGATGGCGCCCAGTCCATCGCCCACACGCCGGTCGATGTGCAGGACATCGGGGCAGACTTCTTCGTCTTCTCCGGCCACAAGATCTTTGCCCCCACCGGCATCGGCGTGCTCTGGGGCCGTCGTGCCGTGCTGGAAGCCATGCCCCCCTGGCAAGGCGGCGGCAACATGATTGCCGACGTGACCTTCGAGAAAACCGTGTTCCAGCCCCTGCCCAACACCTTCGAGGCCGGCACCGGCAACATCGCGGATGCCGTGGGCCTGGGCGCCGCGCTGGAGTATGTGGAACGCATCGGCATCGCGGCCATCAGCCGCTACGAACACACCCTGGTGGACTATGGCATGCAGCAGCTGGCCACCATTCCCGGCCTGCGCCTGATCGGCACCGTACCCGGCAAGGCCAGCGTGCTGTCCTTCACCCTGGAAGGCTATACGACGGAGGAAGTCGGCAAGGCGCTGAACGCCGAAGGCATTGCCGTGCGCACCGGCCACCACTGCGCCCAGCCCATCCTGCGCCGCTTTGGTGTGGAGACGGCGGTACGCCCCTCGCTGGCGTTCTACAACACCTTCGAGGAGATCGACCTGCTGGTGCGCGAGGTGCGCAAGCTGGCGGCCCAACGCCGCTAAAGCCGTGCACGCCCCTGTGGTGCTGCGCCTTCCCCTCGCTCTCGCCGTGCTGCGCACCGCGGGCAAGGGGACGACAGCTTCGCTGCGGGGCGGCCCTTGCTCGGCGTCCCTGGCATGGGGCACGCCAGTTGCGCACCTCGCACGCTGTGCCCAGCCGCTGTGTTGGCGGCATGCGCACCGCGGATTGATGCCTTTTAAGCCGCTAGCCCTTATCCAGAGAGCGCCAGCAGCTATGTATTTTGCATTTCAGGGCTTGCGCGGTTGGACCTTGCTGGCCGCCAGCTTCGCCGTCACGCGGGCCTGCTCCACGTCCACCGCGCGCGCCAGGGCCACGCCCATGCGGCGCTTCACAAAGCTTTCGGGCTTACCGAACAGGCGCAGGTCGGTGCCGGGAATCGCCAGCGCTTCGTCCACGCCGTCGAACACCAGGCCTTCGGCATCCTGGCCGCCGTAGATCACGGCGCTGGCACCGGGGTTGCGCAGGCTGGTGTCCACCGGCAGGCCCAGGATGGCGCGGGCATGCAGCTCAAACTCGCTCTGCCACTGGGTGGTCAGCGTGACCAGGCCCGTGTCGTGCGGGCGCGGCGAGACTTCGCTGAACCATACCTGCTCGCCCTTGACGAACAGTTCCACGCCGAACAGGCCCAGGCCGCCCAGGTTGTCGGTCACGGCCTGGGCAATCTGCTGCGACTTCGCCTGGGCCGTGGCGGACATGGGATGGGGCTGCCAGCTTTCCACGTAGTCGCCCGCCTGCTGGATGTGGCCCACCGGATCGCAGAAATGGGTCTGGATCTGACCATCCGCGCCCTTGGCGCGCACGGTCAGCTGGGTGATTTCGTAGTCGAAGTCGATGAAGCCTTCGACGATCACACGGCCCTTGGCCACACGGCCACCGGCCATGGCGTAGTCCCAGGCTTGCTGCACATCGGCCGGGCCGTCGATCTTGCTTTGGCCCTTGCCCGAGCTGCTCATCACCGGCTTGACCACGCAGGGGTAGCCGATGGCGCCCTGGCCGTCGGTGCCGTCAATCGCGGCTTGCAACTCTTCGGCGGAATCGCAAAAGCGGTAGGGGCTGGTGGGCAGGCCCAGGGTTTCGGCCGCCAGGCGGCGGATGCCTTCGCGGTCCATGGTCAAGCGCGTGGCGCGCGCCGTGGGGATGACGGTGACCACGCCAGCGGCTTCCAGTTCCTCCAGCATGGGCGTGGCAATGGCTTCGATCTCGGGCACCACCAGATCGGGCTTTTCGGCTTCGATCAAGGCCTTGAGCTGGGCCGGATCGCTCATGGTGATGGTGCGCGCGTGGTGGGCCACCTGCTGACCGGGGGCATGGTCATAGCGGTCGACCGCAATGGTCTCCACGCCCAGGCGTTGCAGGGCGATCAGCACTTCCTTGCCCAGCTCGCCGCTGCCCAGCAGCATGACTTTGGTGGCGTGGGGAGTGAGAGGGGTTCCGAGGGTGGTCATGGCAAGCTTCAAATCCAGAAAAAAGTGGGCATCCCGCACACGCCGGACAGGCCCCTGGCCCCCGGCATGCGCACACTGCGCAGCATCATAAAGTTTTGCGCGCCTTCCACCCCCCAAGCGGCGTGCGTCGATCACGGCGGCCCCCCTCAAGGCCATGCAGCCGTGCGGTACCCCGCAGTGAGCCCTGCTTAACCCCTGGCCCCCCTTGGCTAAGGCTGCTGCCCGAAGATGCGGACCTGCGCGCGCCAAGGCCGCCCTGCTGGCGTGCCCCTGCGCCTGGTTCCGTCTGTTGCCCCCTCCCCTATGAAGCTCCGTCTCCAACTGCCGCTGGTGATTGCCAGTGCCCTGCTGCTCATGCTGTGCGCAGCCCTGTTTGGCCTGCTGCGCCAGCAACAGGCCCTGTCGCTGTACCACGACGATGTGGCCCGCCACATGGCGCACGAGCGGCTGACCAGCCTGATGCTCAACGAGTTCAAGCTGCAGGCCCAGGAGTGGAAGAACATCCTGCTGCGCGGCCACCAGGACCAGGACCGCACGCGCTACTGGCAGGCCTTCGAGAGCCAGGAGCAAGCCATCCAAGCCCACAGCCAGCAGTTGCTGGACCAGTTGCAGGCCGGCCCGGCCCGCCAGCAGGTCGAACAATTCCTGCAGGCGCACCGCCAGATGGGCCAGGCCTACCGCGCCGGCCTGCAGGCCTTCATCGCCAGTGGCCACGACCCGCGCGTGGGCGATGCCCAGGTTCGCGGCATCGACCGCCAGCCCGCCGCCCTGCTGGAACAGGCCGCCCGGCAGATCGCGGCCGACAGCGCCGCCCTGTCGCTGCAGGCCCAGGACATGGCCGAGCAGGCCCGCTGGCTCAGCCTGGGTGTGTGCCTGCTGGTGTTTGCCGTGGGGCTGGCGATCGGCGTGGGCTACAGCCGCCACATCACGCGCCCGCTGGCCCAGGCCGTGGACGTGGCCCGGGGCATTGCCGCGGGCGATCTGCGCCAGCCCATTCCCATCACCGGCCGCAACGAGATCACCGACCTGATGCGGGCCCTGCAGCACATGCAATCCAGCCTGTCCGAACTGGTGCAGCAGGTGCGCGCCGATGCCGAGCAAGTGGCCACGGCCAGCCAGCAGATTGCCGGCGGCAACCACGACCTGTCACGCCGCACCGAAAGCCAGGCCAGCGCGCTGCAGCAAAGCAATGCCAGCATGGAGGCCCTGGCCGGCAACGTGCGCCACACCGCCGACAACGCGCAATCCGCCCTGGCGCTGGCCCGCCAGGCCAGCCAGGTGGCCACCGACGGCCGCGGCAGCATGCTGCAGCTGGTGCAGACCATGCAGGACATCGAACACAGCAGCCAGCGCATTGCCGACATCACCAGCCTGATCCACAGCATCGCCTTCCAGACCAACATCCTGGCGCTGAATGCGGCGGTGGAAGCCGCGCGCGCCGGCGAGCAGGGCCGCGGCTTTGCCGTGGTGGCCAACGAGGTGCGGGCCCTGTCGCAGCGCACCACGGCGGCGGCCAAGGACATCAGCACGCTGATCGCGCGCAGCGCCGAGCGCGTGACCGCCGGTGTGCAGCAGGCCGGCGCCACCGGCAGCACCATGGACAGCATCGAAGCCACCATCCACCGCGTGACCGCGCTGGTGCAGGACATTGCCCAGGCCAGCCAGGCACAGAGCACGGGCGTGCTGCAGATGGGCGGTGCCCTGTCCGACATCGACAACAGCACCCAGCACAACGCCGCCCTGGTGGAAGAGATGGCCGCCGCGGCCAGCAGCCTGCACAGCCAGTCCCAGGGCCTGCTGCGCAGTGCCAGCGCGTTCCAGACCGACGCGGGCACGCCTCGCTTGGCCGTCCCGGCCCTAGAGGCCTAAAGCCCCGCCGTCCGCGCCCCCGCTGGCGGCCCGGCGGGCGCTTCAGTGCGTGGTGGCCGGCCCGGCGGCGGCGCCACCACCGTCGCGGCGCGGGATGTGGCCCAGGGCAAAGTCCATGTCTTCGGTCCACACCACACTGTCCCACAGCCAGGGGCTACTCGCGGTCTCCAGGCTCAGCAGTTGCACACCGGCCGCATCCTGCAGGCGGCCGCGCAGCCAGTCGATCTGGTCATCGCGCACGAACACCAGCAGGCCGATGCTCCAGTCACTGCCCGTCACCTGCAGGCGCTGCAGCTGCTCCAGCAGCGGCGCATACCATTTCTCCACGCGCTGGTTCACCTTGTCCACCAGGTCCAGCGGGTAGCCGGAGGCCGAGACCTCAACCACCCACACCTGCTTCTTGGCCGGGCGCAGCGCCACCAGGCTGGGCCGCATCCAGCCGGCCGCCACGTCGTAGTGCGCCGCGATGAAGGTGTCCCCGTTCGCAGTCATCAGCTGCATCACCGCCTCTTCGTGCCGGTCCATGGCATTCCTTTAAAAGTTTGATAGCTGTCTGCGCTGATGGAATCTGCGCCCAAGGCCTATTTTGCTTATAAAAAAAGGAGCCGCAAGGCTCCTTGACCGGTGCGCGACCGTCGGACTCAGAAGGTTTCCCAGTCGTCGTCGTTGGGGGCCGTGGCCTTGCTGGACAGCGGCGTGGGCTTGAGCAGCTGGGGCGCTGCCGCCGGCTTGTCCGCAGCGGGGGCCTTCTTGGCCGGGGCCGGTGCCACGGCGGCAGGTGGGGTCACGGCGGGCTGGGCGCTGGCCACACG
>NZ_JAZHFR010000066.1:0-20838 GCF_036541385.1 Comamonas sp. GCA5
GCTGTGCTTGCGTCGGGATTTGATGGTCATAGATCTCTCCAGGTTCGGCCTGTTGTCAGGTCATTTTTACGGGGAAAGATCTCGCTTAGCTAGCTGTTCAAAAAACTGGAACCACTTCTCACCAAGCGCTGAGTACTCACTTTTTGTATAAGCCCCGGATGGAGGCCACGGCCAGACCGGTGGCAGGCCGGCCCTTATTGCAAGGTTTGCTTGCTGCCCTTGGGCAAGGCCAGGGGCAGCACTGGCACGCCCTCTTCCAGCAGCTCCAGGGCCTGCTGGGGCGTGGCCTGGCCACGGATGGGTCGCTCGGGCTCTTCGCCCTTGTGCATGCGCAGGGCTTCATCGGCGAAGCGATCGCCCACGTCCTCGGTCTTTTCCACGATCTTGCGCGAGGCCTCCAGCCAGGCCGCCTGCAAGGCATGCAACTTGCGCTGGTGCTCCTGCACCGGGGCAGCCGCGTCGCGTGGCGCCGGCATAGCCGCTGCAGGCGGCTGCGCGCCCAGGTTCAGGCGCGGCGCGCTCAGGCCCTTGGTGATCTCCTGGCTGCCGCACATCGGGCACTCCAGCAAGCCACGGTCCAGCTGACTGCGGAAATCATCTTCCGAGCCAAACCAGCCTTCAAACACATGGTCCTGGGTGCAGCGCAGGTCAAACACCTTCATGGTGCAAACAAACAAAAAGAGCGGGCCAAAGAAAAAAGGCAGAGTCGCAACCCTGCCTTGTGTGCGTAGCGCGCAGTTTAGCGGCTGCGGCGTTTGGTGAGGTAACGCCAGACAAAGCCCGGAAAGGCCAGTGTCAGAAACAGCGTGGCGGTGATGGCGTAGAACTCCCAGCCCTGGGGATAGATCTGCCCTGCACGGCGCTCCAGCAACAAGGCCAGGCCACCGACCACGAAGTACAGCAGCACCAGCTCGGCCAGCCGACCCCACAGGGGCTTGCGGTGGGCCGGCGCCACAGGGCCGGCCACCAGCCAGCGCTCATTCATAAAAGGCAAATTGGCGGCCACCAGGGCCGCCAAGATGATTAACCAGATGGAAGCAGTTTGAGTCACGCTTCACATTATGGGTCAGGATGCCAGGGCGCGAACCACGGCATCGGCGCACAGCGCCATCAAACCACCAGGAACAATGCCCAAGATCAAGACCAGGGCACCATTCACGGTCAGCACGGCGCGCACATCCCAGGGGGCGGACACGGTGGTGGCGGTCAAGGGCTTGTCAAAGTACATGACCTTGACCACGCGCAGGTAGTAGAAGGCACCGATCAGCGACATGACCACGGCGAAGATGGCCAGGCCGATGTAGAAGCTGTCACCCGAAGCCACCAGTGCCTGCAGCACCGACAGCTTGGCATAGAAACCCACCAGCGGAGGGATACCGGCCATGGAGAACAGGCAGGCGGCCATGATGCCGGCGTACAGCGGGCTGCGTTGGTTCAGCCCGGCCAGGTCGGCAATTTCTTCACTTTCGAAGCCTTCACGCGACAGCAGCAGGATCACGCCGAAGGTGGCCAAGGTGGTCAGCACATAGGTCACCACATAGAACATGGACGAACCGTAGGCATTGGCCGCACGGGCCGGATCCACTTCGCCGCCGATCACTCCCGACAGCAGACCCAGCAGCACAAAGCCCATCTGCGCGATGGTCGAGTACGCCAGCATGCGCTTGAGGTTGGTCTGGGCGATGGCGGCCAGGTTACCCACGAGCAGCGAGGCAATCGCCATCACCGCCAGCATTTGCTGCCAGTCGAACGCCAGGGGCAGCATGCCATCCACCAGCAGACGGATCACCAGGGCGAAGGCCGCCAGCTTGGGTGCGCCACCGATCAGCGCGGTGATGGCCGTCGGCGCACCGTGGTAAACGTCAGGCACCCACATGTGGAAGGGCGCGGCACCCAGCTTGAACGCCAGACCGGCCACCACGAACACCAGACCGAAGACCAGCACCTGGTGCTTGAGCTCACCGGAGCTGATGGCCTTGAAGATCTCGCCGATGTCCAGCGAACCGGTCGCACCGTAGACCATGGACAGGCCATACAGCAGGAAACCCGAAGCCAGCGAACCCAGCACGAAGTACTTCATGGCCGCTTCGGTCGCGGGCATGTGGTCGCGGCGCAGGGCCACCAGGGCATAGCTGGCCAGGGTCAGCAGCTCCAGGCCCAGGTAGACCAGCAGCAGGTTGTTGGCGCTGATCATGATGAACATGCCCAGCAGCGCAAAGGTCGACAGGCTGAACAGCTCGCCGCCGCGCAGCATGTCGCGGTCTGCGGCATAAGGGCGTGCATACACCAGGGTCACCATCATGGCCACAGTGGCAAAGCACTTGAGCCAGTTGCCCATGGCGTCGGAGACCACCATGTTGCCCCAGCCGTAGAAGGTGTTGCCGCTGGCCGCGTAGTTGGCCTGCATGATGGCCACCACGGCCAGCGTCAACATGGTCAGCACATAGGTGCCGGTGCGGCGAGCGCTTTTCACGCTCAGGTCCACCAAGGTAATCACGCATCCCATGACCAGGAGCACGATCTCGGGGTAGATCGAAAGCCAGCTGATGTTGTCAATCATCTCAATCTCTCAGTTCAGTCTGGTCAGGGAAGCTTGGATTGGGCCACGTGCTGCAACAGCTGCGCCACCGAAGGATCCATCACATCCGTGAAGGGCTTGGGGTACAGGCCCATGTACAGGACCGCCACAGCCAAGATGGCAAGGATCAGGAACTCGCGGCAGTTGATGTCCTGCAGCTCCTTCACATGGTCATTGCCCACGGGCCCCAGGTACACGCGCTTGTACATCCACAGGGTGTAGGCCGCACCGAAGATCAGTGCGGTGGCGGCCAGCAGGCCCACCCAGAAGTTGAACTTCACGGCGCCCAGGATCACCATCCACTCGCCCACAAAACCAGCGGTGGCTGGCAGACCGCAGTTGGCCATAGCGAACAGCAGGGCAAAGGCCGCGAACTTGGGCATGGTGTTGACCACGCCGCCATAGGCCGCGATGTCGCGCGAGTGCACACGGTCGTACAGCACGCCGATGCACAGGAACATGGCGCCCGAGACAAAGCCGTGGGCAATCATCTGCACGATACCGCCGGACACGCCCAGATCGTTGAAGATGAAGAAGCCCAGGGTCACAAAGCCCATGTGCGCCACGGACGAATAAGCCACCAGCTTCTTCATGTCCTTTTGCACCAGGGCCACCATGCCCACGTAGACCACGGCGATCAGCGACAGCGCAATCATCAGCCAGGCCCATTCGCGCGAAGCGTCAGGAGCAATCGGCAGCGAGAAGCGCAGGAAACCGTAGGCGCCCAGCTTCAGCATGATGGCCGCCAGCACGGCAGAACCGCCGGTGGGCGCTTCCACGTGCACGTCGGGCAACCAGGTGTGCACCGGGAACATGGGCACCTTCACGGCAAACGCCGCGAAGAAGGCAAAGAACACCAGGGTCTGGGGCAAGGACCCCAGGGGCAGCTTGTGCCAGGTCTGGATGTCAAAGCTGCCACCCGAGACGTTGTACAGGTAGATGATGGCCACCAGGGTGAGCAGCGAGCCCATCAGGGTGTACAGGAAGAACTTGAACGCCGCGTAGATCTTGTTGGGGCCGCCCCAGATACCGATGATCAGGTACATCGGGATCAGGGTGGCTTCGAAGAACACGTAGAACAGCAAGCCGTCCAGAGCCGCAAACACGCCGATCATCAGGCCCGACAGCACCAGGAACGCACCCATGTACTGGTTCACGCGCTCGGTGATGCTTTCCCACGAGGCCAGCACCACGATCACGGTGATGAAGGCCGTCAGCGGCACGAACCAGAAGGACAGACCGTCCAGGCCCAGGTGGTAGTGGATATTGAAACGCTCAATCCACAGCACCTTCTCGACGAATTGCATCTGCGCCGAAGAGGTGTCAAAACCCGTGATCAGCGGAATGGTCACCGCCAGCCCCAGCAAGGAGCCGATCAGTGCCACCCAGCGCACGCCACGCGCGCAGTTGTCGCGGCCGAAGGCCAGCAACAGGACACCAAAGACGATGGGTGTCCAGATGGAAAGACTCAACAAACCCATTTTTGTTCTTCCCTTACTTGTTGAGCCACACGAAGTACGTCATGAGCAGGAAGATGCCCAGGATCATGACCAACGCGTAGTGATAGATGTAACCCGACTGGAACCAGCGGACCACTGCAGCGATCTTGCCGACCAACTTCCAGGAACCATTCACGACAGCACCATCAATGATGGCCTGGTCGCCCACCTTCCAAAAGGCGGTACCGAAGGCGCGCGAACCACGTGCGAAGATGTTTTCGTAGACCCAGTCCACACCGTACTTGCCTTCCAGCACCTGGTACAGGCCGATCTTCTTGGAGAAGGCCATGATGGCGGCAGGAATCTCTGGCTTGACCATGTAGAAGAGGTAGGACACCACCACACCGGCCAGAGCCAGCCAGAACGGAGCGGTCTGGAAGCCATGCAGCGCCATGGGCAGCCAACCATGGATTTTCTCGGCCAGCTCGGTCATCGCGGGGTGCTTGGCGGCGTCGACATAGATCACGCCCTTGAAGAAGTCGCCGAACAGCATGGGCATCAGCGCGATGGCACCGATCACCACCGAAGGAATGGCCAGCAGCACCAGCGGTGCCGTCACCACCCAAGGCGATTCGTGCGGCTTGGCATCGTGACCATGGCCGTGATCGTCATGACCATTGTGGTCATCGTGGTGGGCATCCGGATTCTGGTCGTAGCGCTCTTTACCGTGGAACACGATGAAGTACAGACGGAACGAATAGAACGCGGTGATGAACACACCGGCCAGCACGGCAAAGTTCGCAAAACCAGAGGCGGGCAAGTTCGAGGCATGCACGGCTTCGATGATCGCGTCCTTCGAGTAAAAGCCCGAGAAGAACGGCGTACCGATCAGTGCCAGGTTGCCCAACAGGAACGTGATCCAGGTGATGGGCATGTACTTGCGCACGCCACCCATCCAGCGGATGTCTTGGTTGTGGTGCATGCCCATGATCACAGAACCGGCTCCAAGGAACAGCAAGGCCTTGAAGAAGGCGTGCGTCATCAGGTGGAACGTGGCCACGGAGTAGGCCGACACACCCAGTGCAATCGTCATGTACCCCAGCTGCGACAGCGTGGAATACGCAATCACGCGCTTGATGTCGTTCTGGATGATGCCCAGGATACCCATGAACAGGGCCGTGATGGAACCGATCACCAGGATGAAGTTCAACGCCACATCCGACAGCTCATACAGCGGCGACATGCGCGAAACCATGAAGATACCGGCCGTCACCATGGTCGCCGCGTGAATCAGGGCGGAGATGGGGGTGGGGCCTTCCATAGAGTCTGGCAGCCAGGCGTGCAGCGGGAACTGCGCCGACTTGCCCATGGCACCGATGAACAGGCAGATGCCGATCACGGTCACCAGCAGCCAGCCTGTGCCAGGCATGGTGGCCTGCTGCAGCTCTGGCAACTTGGCAAAGATTTCGCCGTAGTTCAGCGTGCCGGTGTAGGCCGCAATCAGACCGATGCCCAGGATGAAGCCGAAGTCACCCACACGGTTGACCAGGAAGGCCTTCATGTTGGCGAAGATGGCCGATTCCTTCTTGAAGTAGAAACCGATCAGCAGGTAGGACACCAGGCCCACAGCCTCCCAGCCGAAGAACAGCTGCAGCAGGTTGTTGCTCATCACCAGCATCAGCATGGAGAAGGTGAACAGCGAGATGTAGGAGAAGAAACGGTTGTAGCCGTCGTCTTCTTCCATGTAGCCCATGGTGTAGATGTGCACCATCAGCGACACGAAGGTCACCACGCACATCATCATGGCGGTGATGGAGTCGATCAGGAAACCGACCTCCATCTTCAGACCACCGACCACCATCCATTCATAGATGGTCTGGTCAAAGCGTGCGCCCTCGGAAACCACTGCCTGAAAGGTCAGTGCCGAGAGGATGAAGGAAACCAACACGCCCAGGATGGTGAGCGAGTGGCTGACTCCGCGACCGAATTTGTTGCCACCAAATGCGGTGCCGAATATGCCCGCCAGGACAGAACCGGCCAGCGGAGCCAGCGGCACCGCCAGGAGCATGGATGCAGAAAGTGTTTGACTCATTCTTCAGAACCTTGCAAATACCGGTGCCTCAACCCTTGAGGGTGTCGAGATCTTCCGCATTGATACTGGACTTGTTACGGAACAGCAGCACCAGGATGGCCAAGCCAATCGCCGATTCAGCGGCCGCAACCGTCAGGATGAAGAACACAAACACTTGACCGTGCATGTCGCCCAGGTAATGGGAGAAGGCCACGAAGTTGGTGTTGACCGCCAAAAGCATCAGTTCAATGCACATCAGCAAGACGATCAGGTTTTTCCGGTTCAGGAAAATACCGATCACCGAAATGGCGAACAGCATCGCTCCCAGCGTCAGAAAGTGCCCTAGTGTGAGCGTCATTTTTTCTCCTCCACGGCCGTCTCACCCTCGGCAGCCGCAGCCACCGGGGCCTTTGTGGCCTCCATCTTCACCAGGCTGATGCGGTCTTGCGCACGCACCCGCACCTGGATTGCAGGGTTGATCGCTTTGTTGGTGTCCTTGCGCTTGCGCATGGTCAGGGCAATCGCGGTGATCATGGCCACCAGCAGCAAGATGGCGGCGATTTCCACGGGGTACAGGTACTGGGTGTACAGCAGACGACCCAGGGCCTGGGTGTTGGAATACGGCAGCACCTCACCCTGCTTATTCAGCAGCTCGGCCACCGGCTTGGCCTCGTCCACGGTGCCAAAACCTGCCATCAGGACCAGGGCCATCTCCAGCGCCACCACGGCACCGACAAACGCGGCGACCGGGAAATGCTTCCAGAAGCCTTGGCGCACGCGGTCGATGCGGATGTCCAGCATCATCACCACGAACATAAAGAGCACCATCACGGCGCCGAGGTAGACCACCACCAGGGCAATGCCCAGGAACTCTGCCTTCAGCATCAACCAGATACCAGCGGCTTGCGAGAAGGCCAGAATCAGGTTCAGCACGGCGTGCACCGGGTTGCGCGATGTAATGACTCGGAAGGCTGCAAACAGCATCACCGCCGAGAAGAGATAGAAGAAACCAGTTTTGGCGTCCATGATTCGAATCTTTCTGGATCAGGAGCCGCTTTAGCGGTACTTGGCATCCGCTGCCTTGGCAGCAGCGATGTCGGCTTCGTAGCGATCGCCCACAGCCAGCAACATGTCCTTGGTGAAGTACAAGTCGCCACGCTTTTCACCGTGGTATTCGAAGATTTGTGTTTCCACGATCGAATCGACCGGACAGCTTTCTTCGCAGAAACCGCAGAAGATGCACTTGGTCAAATCGATGTCGTAGCGCGTGGTACGGCGCGAACCGTCATCCCGCACGTCCGACTCGATCGTGATCGCCATCGCGGGGCACACAGCCTCGCACAGCTTGCAGGCGATGCAGCGCTCTTCACCGTTGTCATAACGGCGCAGTGCGTGCAGGCCACGGAAGCGTGGCGACAGAGGGGTTTTTTCTTCAGGGAACTGGATGGTCACATGGGGCGAAAACGCCTTGCGACCTGTCAGGGCCATGCCCTTGAACAGTTCCACGAGCATGAAGCTCTTGAAGAAGTCCTTGATAGAGAAAGGTGTAGCAGCAACAGCAGCCATTGGTGTCCCCGCTTAATTCCAAATATTCCAAGGCGAGTGCAGCCATGCACCCACGATGACCAGCCACACCAGGGTGACAGGGATGAAGATCTTCCAGCCCAGACGCATGATCTGGTCATAGCGGAAGCGCGGGAACGTGGCACGAATCCACACAAAGCAGGTGACCACGAACGCGGTCTTGGCTGCCAGCCAGATCCAGCCAGGAATGAAGCCCAGGGCTTCTACGGGTGGCAACCAACCGCCGAGGAACATGATCACGGCCAGGATCGAGACGAGCCACATACTGGCGTATTCCGCCAGGAAGAAGATCGCAAAGCCCATGCCCGAGTACTCGACCATGTGGCCGGCCACGATTTCCGACTCGCCTTCCACCACGTCAAACGGCGCGCGGTTTGTTTCTGCCACACCCGAGATCAGGTAGACCAGGAAGATCGGCAGCAGGGGCAACCAGTTCCAGGACAGGAAGCTCAGGCCCATGTCGGCAAACTGACCTTGACCCTGGCTGAGCACCACTTGCGTCAGGTTCATGCTGCCGGTGACCATGATGACCACCAGGAAGCAGAAGCCCATTGCGATTTCGTAGCTCACCATCTGTGCAGAAGCACGCAGCGCGCCCAGGAAGGCGTACTTGGAGTTGGAGGCCCAGCCTGCAATGATCACGCCATAGACTTCGATCGAAGTGATCGCCATGATCAGCAAGATGCCGGCATTGACGTTGGCCAAGGCAACTTCAGGTCCGAAAGGCACCGCCACCCACGCCGCCAAGGCGGGCATGATGGCCATCACAGGGCCGACGTAGAACAGCCCCTTAGATGCCACCGTGGGCATGATCAGTTCCTTGGTCAACAACTTCAGGCCGTCGGCCATCGGCTGCAGCAAGCCCCAGGGCCCCACACGGTTGGGACCTGGACGAACCTGGATCCACCCCAGGAATTTGCGCTCCCACAGGGTCAGGTAGGCCACCGCAATCATCAGCGGGGCCACGATGGCGATAATGCCCAGCAAAATCCAGATGACAGGCCATGCGGCATCGGTCCACCACGCTGCCTCGATCAAGCCTGCGCCTGCCGTCTTGAGTGCGTCAATCATGCAGCACCTCCCTCACGTGCCTGGCGCGCATCGGCTGTCAGTTGCAGCGACGTCGCGCGGCGGACAATGCTGTCCAGTTGATAGATGCTTGCCACAGCCGGCTCAGTGACCGCACCGCCAAACACTTGCGCAGCCGCTTGGGTCGCATTGCTCAGCGCCTGGGCTGGCACTTCGCTGGTGGCCGCGCCAATCGCGGTGGCCAGTACATCCTGCGAGGATTCGTAATCCACGCCTTGGACACCCAACAGATTGGCCAAGACACGCAGCACCTTCCAGGCGGGGCGGGTTTCGGCCAAAGGCTTCACCACGGCGTGGAAGCTTTGCACACGGCCCTCGGCGTTCACGAAGGTGCCCGAGGTTTCGGTGAACGGTGCAATCGGCAGCAGCACGTCGCTGACGTCCAGGTTGGCCTTGAACGGGCTCAAGGTCACCACCATTTCCGACTTGTTCAGGCCTTGCAGAGCTTGCTGGCCAGCAGCAGTGTCGAATGCAGGCTCGGTGTTCAGCAGGATCGCGGCCTTCAGGCCACCTGCCACCATTTGTGCCGCATTCAGACCATTGGACTGAGGTTGTGCCTTCACCCACTGCGCACCCACGGTGTTGGCAGCCTCAGTCAGGTAACCCACGGTGGCACCGGTTTGCTCCGCGATCCAGTTGGCCAGGGCCAGCAATTCGGCGGCTTGTGCATGGTGCGCGGCAGCGTTGCCCAGCAACACGGCCTTGCGCTCACCCGCCAACAGGGCCTGGGCAATCGCCTGGGCTTCTGCGTTGGCCTGTGCTGCCACGGGTGCTTGCACGCCCTTGGCCTGTGCCACGGCTGCGGCCACATCGGCCAGAGCCTGTGCCCAGTCTTGCGCAGCCACCACCGATGCGCTGACGGGCATGGCCCAGTCGTACACCTGTGCATTCAGCGCAAACACCTGTCCACCCTTCTTGGCAGCCTGGCGAATGCGTTGTGCGAACAAGGGGTGGTCCTTACGCAGGTTAGAACCCACGACCAGCACAGCTTGCAGCTCGGACAACGCCGCAATCGATGTGCCCAGCCAACGCACGCCTTCGGCAGCGTTGAACTGTGCATGGCGCAGACGCCAGTCGATATTGTCGCTACCGATGCCACGCAGCAACTGGCCTGTCAGGAACAGCTCTTCGAGTGTGCTGTGGGGGCTCACCAAGGCGCCAATGCTTTGTGCACCGTGCTGTTCCTTGATTTGCTTCAGGCCGTTGGCCACGTATTCCAACGCGGTTTGCCAGTCGACCGTCTTCCATGCACCGCCCTGCTTGATCATGGGCTGTGTCAGGCGTTCGTCGCTGTTCAGGGCTTCGTAAGAGAAGCGATCGCGGTCGGCAATCCAGCACTCGTTGATGGCTTCGTTCTCGAAGGGCACGACGCGCATCACCTTGTGGTTCTTCACCTGGACGATCAGATTGGCACCGGTGGAGTCATGCGGCGACACCGACTTGCGGCGCGACAGTTCCCAAGTACGAGCGCTGTAGCGGAAGGGCTTGCTGGTCAACGCACCCACAGGGCACAGATCAATCATGTTGCCCGACAGCTCGGAGTCCACGGTATCGCCCACCACGGTGGTGATCTCCGAGTGCTCGCCGCGGTTGACCATGCCCAGCTCCATGACGCCGGCCACTTCCTGACCAAAACGCACGCAGCGGGTGCAGTGGATGCAGCGGCTCATCTCTTCCATCGAGATCAGGGGACCCACATCCTTGTGGGCCACCACGCGCTTTTCTTCTTCGTAGCGCGAACCGGTACCGCCATAGCCGACCGCCAGATCTTGCAGCTGGCACTCACCGCCTTGGTCGCAGATCGGGCAATCCAAGGGGTGGTTGATCAGCAGAAACTCCATGACCGACTGCTGGGCCTTGATGGCCTTGTCGCTCTTGGTGCGCACGATCATGCCTTGCGTGACCGGGGTCGCGCAGGCCGGCAGGGGTTTGGGGGCCTTTTCCACTTCCACCAAACACATGCGGCAGTTGGCAGCAATGGAAAGTTTCTTGTGGTAGCAAAAGTGCGGAATGTAGGTGCCAGCTCGCTCGGCCGCATGCATGACCATGCTGCCAGGAGCAACCTCCACCTTCTTGCCGTCTAGTTCAATTTCAACCATATGTCTCTCGCCTCTCGCGATCAGGCAGCTGTAGAGCCCGACTTCGCAGCCGCGGCAATCTTGGCTTCAAACTCGTGGCGGAAATGCTTGATCATGGCGCGTACGGGCATGGCAGCCGCGTCGCCCAGCGCACAAATCGTGCGGCCCATGATGTTCACGGATACAGAATCCAGCAGTTCAATGTCTTCGGGACGGCCTTCGCCTTCCTGAATACGCTTGACCACGCGCCACAGCCAACCTGTGCCTTCGCGGCAAGGTGTGCACTGGCCACAGGACTCGTGCTGATAGAAGTACGACAGGCGCAGCAGGCTTTCCACCATGTCGCGCGAATCGTCCATCACGATCACAGCGCCCGACCCCAGCATGGAACCTGCCTTGGAGATGGAGTCGTAGTCCATCGTGCACTCCATGATGATGTCCGCCGGCAGCACGGGCGAAGAAGAACCACCAGGGATCACCGCCTTGAGCTTGCGACCTGTGCGCACGCCACCAGCCAGTTCGAGCAGCTTGCTGAAAGGTGTCCCCATGGGCACTTCGTAGTTACCGGGCAGATTCACATCGCCGCTGACCGAGAAAATCTTGGTGCCACCGTTGTTGGGCTTGCCGCATTCCAAGTAGGCATTGCCACCGTTGCGGATGATCCAGGGCACCGCGGCAAATGTCTCGGTGTTGTTGATCGTGGTGGGCTTGCCATACAGGCCGAAGCTGGCGGGGAATGGTGGCTTGAAGCGGGGCTGCCCTTCTTGCCTTCCAGCGACTCCAGTAACGCCGTTTCTTCGCCACAGATGTAAGCGCCAAAACCATGGTGACCATGCAGCTGGAAGCTGAAGTTCGAACCCATGATGTTGTCGCCCAGAAAACCTGCGGCACGCGCTTCTTCCAGCGCCGCTTCAAAGCGTTCGTAGGCTTGGAAGATTTCACCGTGGATGTAGTTGTAGCCCACGTTGATGCCCATCGCATAGGCCGCAATCGCCATGCCTTCGATCACGATGTGGGGGTTGTGCATCAGGATTTCGCGGTCCTTGCACGTGCCTGGCTCACCCTCATCCGAGTTGCAGACCAGGTATTTCTGGCCTGGGAACTGGCGGGGCATGAAGCTCCACTTCAGACCCGAGGGGAAGCCTGCACCACCACGACCGCGCAGTGCTGACTCCTTGACCGTGGCAATCACCTCGTCCTGGGTCAGGCCCGGGCCGCCATCTTGGCCCAGGATCTTACGCAGGGCCTGGTAGCCACCACGGGCTTCGTAATCTTTGAGGGTCCAGTTCTTGCCGTTCAAATCCTTGTAGATCTGGGGCTCGATGTGGCGACCGTGAAAGCAGGTTTCGTTGCCCGACGCGGCAAATTTGGCCAGCACATCGTTGGCGGCAGGGTTGTTCAAGATGGTCGTCATGCCTTGCCCTCCGCTGCACGTAGGCCGTCCACCAACTCGTCCAACTTCTCATTGCTCATGAAGCTGCACATGCAACGGTCGTTCACCAACATCACCGGGGCATCGGCGCAAGCGCCCAGGCACTCCGACTGCTGCAGAGTGAACATGCCGTCCGGCGTGGTCTCACCCATCTTGATACCCAACTTAGCTTCCAGATGGTGCAATGCCTTGTAGCCATCGCGCAGTTGGCAGGGCAAGTTGGTGCACACGTTCAACTTGTACTTGCCCACGGGCTTTTGGTTGTACATGTTGTAGAAGGTCGTGACTTCATGCACGGCAATCTGCGGCATGTCCAGCACTTCGGCAATGACTGCCTCGCTCTCAGGCGTGACCCAGCCCAGCTCTTGCTGGGCAATCGACAGGCAGGCCATCACTGCGGACTGCTTTTGGTCGGCTGGGTACTTGGCCACTTCACGCGCAAAGCGCGCTTTGGTCGCTTCAGTAATCATCGGTCAATCTCTCCGAACACGATATCCATGGTGCCGATCACGGCCACCACGTCGGACAGCATGTGGCCACTAACCACTTCGTCCATCATCGCCAAGTGGGCGAAGCCGGGGGCACGAATCTTCAGGCGATAAGGCTTGTTCGCGCCATCGCTCACCAGGTAGATACCAAACTCCCCCTTGGGGTGCTCCACCGCGGCATACGCTTCGCCTTCTGGCACCTTGAAGCCTTCGGTGAACAGCTTGAAATGGTGAATCAGTGACTCCATGTTGGACTTCATGTCCTCACGGGCCGGCGGCGCCACCTTGTGGTTCTCGGTAATGACCGGACCTGGATTGGCACGCAACCACTTCACACACTGCTTGATCAGCTCGTTCGACTGGCGCATTTCTGCGACGCGCACCAGGTAACGATCGTAGCAATCGCCGGTCTTGCCCACTGGGACGTCGAAGTCCAACTCACCATAGACTTCGTACGGCTGTTTTTTGCGCAGATCCCAGGCAATCCCGGATCCACGCAGCATGGGACCGGTAAAGCCCATGTTCAGCGCGCGCTCTGGAGTCACCACGCCAATGCCCACCATGCGCTGCTTCCAGATGCGATTCTCAGTGAGCAGGTATTCATACTCATCCACGCACTTGGGGAAGCGGTTGGTGAAGTCTTCGATGAAGTCCAGCAACGAGCCTTGGCGGTTGGCATTCAGCTTTTCAATACCCTTGGCATTGCGCACCTTGCTGGCCTTGAACTGGGGCATGGTGTCGGGCAGATCGCGGTAGACGCCGCCAGGACGGAAGTAGGCGGCATGCATGCGCGCGCCGGATACGGCCTCGTACATGTCGAACAGGTCTTCACGCTCGCGGAAGGTCCACATCAGCACGGTGGATGCACCGCAGTCCATGCCGTTGGAGCCCAGCCACATCAGGTGGTTCAGCAGGCGCGTGATCTCACTGAACATCACACGGATGTACTGCGCGCGCTTGGGCACTTCAATGCCCAGCAGCTTTTCGATCGCCAGGCAGTAGGCGTGCTCATTGCACATCATGGACACGTAGTCCAGTCGGTCCATATAGGGCAGCGACTGGATGTAGGTCTTGTGCTCGGCCAGCTTTTCAGTGGCGCGGTGCAGCAGACCCACGTGCGGATCGGCACGCTGGACCACTTCACCGTCCAGCTCCAACACCAAGCGCAGCACACCGTGTGCGGCAGGGTGCTGGGGTCCGAAGTTGATGGAATAGTTTTTGATTTCAGCCATGGTTGTCAACCAGCAGACGCAATGCGTCTGTCAGTGCAGTCCTCCGTAGTTCTCCTCACGGATGATGCGCGGCGTGATCTCACGTGGCTCAATCGTGACAGGTTGATAGACCACGCGGCGTTGCTCGGTGTCATAGGTCATCTCCACGTGACCGGACAGCGGGAAGTCCTTGCGGAAGGGGTGACCGATAAAACCATAGTCGGTCAGGATGCGGCGCAGGTCGGTGTGGCCTTCGAAGACGATGCCATACAGGTCAAACGCTTCACGCTCGTACCAATTGGCACTGCTCCACAGCTCGCACACAGAGGCCATCATCGGGAAGTCATCGTCTGCACACAGGGCACGCACGCGCACACGCTGGTTCAGGCTGACCGACAACAGGTGCGACACCACAACAAAACGCGCGCCTTCCACACCGGTTTCCTGGTAGGTCGAATAGTCAACACCGCACAGGTCGATCAGTTGCTCAAACTGACAACCGGGTGTGTCGCGCAGCTTGCGCATGACATCCAAGTAGTGCACGGCAGCGACTTCAACCGTCACCTCGCCATGCTTGACGGTGACATTGCGCGCCTGGTCTCCCAATGCGGTCGCCACCAGATCCCGAAGTGCTTCGGGCTGAATTGCAAATGCGGACATCCTCTCGGCTCCTTAAACGCGGGCGATGGTGTTCGTGCGGCGGATTTTCTGCTGCAGCTGGATGATGCCGTAGATCAGCGCTTCGGCCGTGGGCGGACAGCCAGGCACGTAGACATCCACAGGAACAATCCGGTCACAGCCACGCACCACCGAATAGCTGTAGTGGTAGTAGCCACCACCATTGGCGCACGACCCCATCGACAGCACCCAGCGGGGCTCCGACATCTGGTCATACACCTTGCGCAGCGCGGGGGCCATCTTGTTGCACAGCGTTCCCGCCACAATCATCAGGTCCGACTGGCGCGGCGAGGGGCGGAAGACTTCCGCACCAAAACGTGCCAAGTCGTAGCGCGCGGCCGCAGCGTGCATCATCTCCACGGCGCAGCAAGCCAGACCGAATGTCATCGGCCAGATAGAACCGGTCTTGGCCCAGTTCACCACGGCGTCATAGCTCGTGGTGACGAAGCCTTCCTTCATCACGCCTTCAATCATCGTGCTTCCTTTTTTGAGGATTACGTAGTGCTTATTCCCAATCCAGGGCGCCCTTTTTCCATTCGTAGGCAAAACCCACGACAAGGACGGTCAGGAAGATGAGAACAGCAACGAAACCGGTCACACCCACGTCTTGCAGCGCAACGGCCCAAGGCAACAGGAATGCGATTTCCAGGTCAAACAGGATGAAGAGAATGGCGATCAGGTAGAAGCGCACATCAAACTTCATGCGCGCATCTTCAAAGGCCTCAAAACCGCACTCATAGGGAGAGTTTTTGGCCGCATCCGGGCGATTGGGGCCCAGCACATAGCCAAGAGCGAGAGGAACGACTCCCACTGCGATGCCCACCATAATGAAAAGCAGGACGGGGAGATATTGATCGAGGTTCATGTGAGGTCGCGTTTTCCGCTTGTTGACCTTGCCCTCGACCACTGCCTGATCATGGGCAGGCTGTATTTATGATGGTGCCGTCGGCGAGACTCGAACTCGCACAGCTTTCGCCACTACCCCCTCAAGATAGCGTGTCTACCAATTTCACCACGACGGCTTGTAAGTCTCAACTGCTTGGTTCGCATGAGGAGCCCCCTCTAACTGGGCTATCGCTTTCCAAGCAATCCTCGGATTTTAGCCTGAAAAATGCTGCAACACAGCATTCATCAGGCGTTTGATCCAATTATTTGGCGGGAATCTGATCCACGCCCTGGACAGGTGCTGTAGGCACGGTGCTGTCGACAGCAGGGGCTGCTGGCGCCGTCACGGCCGCGGGCACACTCTCCAACACACTCCCCGTGCTGGCAGGACGGGCATTGCCCAGGTACGCCAGCACCAGAGTCGCCACAAAGAACACCGTGGCCAGCACCGCGGTGCTGCGCGACAGGAAGTTGGCACTCCCGCTGGCACCAAACAGGCTCCCCGAAGTTCCACTGCCAAAAGCCGCCCCCATGTCCGCACCCTTGCCGTGCTGGATCAAGATCAGGCCAATCATGGCCAGGGCCGACAACATCTGCACAGCCAAAATCAATGTCGCAAATGCGCTCATTCCCACTCCTCAGTTAAATACCTTCAGCCAACCTATCAGTTGGCCGCCGCAACGATCTGCAAAAAGTCTGCCGCCTTGAGCGATGCACCACCCACCAGACCACCATCAATGTCCGCCTGCGCCAGCAACTGCGCCGCATTCGCGGCATTCATGCTGCCGCCGTAGAGCAGCGGCACACGGTCGGCGTGTTCGGTCGCCGCTGCCAGCTGCGCACGCAACACGGCGTGCACAGCCTGCGCCTGCTCGGGCGAAGCAGTCTTGCCCGTACCAATCGCCCACACCGGCTCGTAAGCCACCACCAACTCACTCACGCAATGCCCGACCTGGTGGATCACCGCCGCCAATTGGCGCTTGACCACCTGCTCGGTATGACCGGCTTCACGCTCTTCCAAGGTCTCACCCACGCAGACGATGGGCGTGATGCCCTTGGCCAGCGCAGCCTGCGCCTTGGCCGCCACGACAGCGTCGGTCTCGGCGTGGTACTGGCGGCGCTCGGAATGCCCCACCAGGGCATAGCGCACACCGAAGTCCTGCAGCATGGCCGCCGACACCTCGCCGGTGTAGGCACCCTTGTCGTGCTGGGACACATCCTGCGCAGCCAGCGCCACACCGGATCCCTGCACCAGTGCCTGCACCTGGGCCAGGTAGGCAGCCGGCACAGCCACACCCACCCCACAGTTCAGCGGGGCAGGCAAACCCTGGACCAGCGCCGACACCAAGTCGGCATTGGCCGACAGGCTGCCATTCATCTTCCAGTTGCCAACAATCAGTTTCTTCTTCATGGGGTCACAACATCATCAAGATGGAATTGATCACTGCCTTGAAAAGCCCTGCACCGCTGCAACTTGACACAAAAAGGATTTAAGCCAAAAACGACTTAAATCCTTATGCAACAAGCGCAAACAGCTCACTTCTCAATAGCAGCACCATGCCCTGCCAAACCAGCCCGACAGGTCATGGCACTTGCCATAAAGCCGAGGCTTTATTGCTGCTGCTGTTGTTGCTGCTCGGCACCGGTCTGCTCGCCGCGGGGCGCACGTGGCTCGCGGGGAGCGCGGGGCTCACGCGACTGGCGCTCTGCAGGGGCAGGACGCTCGCCACGCTGCTCACCGGCGGGACGGTCCAGCAACGCCTTCATCGACAGCTTGACGCGACCCTTGTCGTCGGTCTCCAGCACCTTGACCTTGACCACTTGGCCTTCTTGCAGGTAGTCGGTGACCTTCTCCACGCGTTCGTGCGCGATCTGGCTGATGTGCAGCAGGCCATCCTTGCCAGGCAGCAGGTTCACCAGCGCGCCGAATTCCAGGATCTTGACGATGGGGCCTTCGTAGACCTTGCCGATTTCCACTTCGGCCGTGATCTCTTCGATGCGCTTCTTCGCCGCTTCAGCCTTGTCGCCATCGGTGGCGGCAATCGTGATGGTGCCGTCTTCCTCGATGTTGATCTGGGTGCCGGTTTCTTCGGTCAGCGCACGGATGGTGGCGCCGCCCTTGCCGATCACGTCACGGATCTTCTCGGGGTTGATCTTCATGGTGAACAGCTTGGGCGCGAAGGACGACACTTCGGTCTTGGCTTCGCCCATGGCTTCCTGCATCTTGCCCAGGATGTGCATGCGCGCCTCCTTGGCTTGGGCCAGGGCCACTTGCATGATTTCCTTGGTGATGCCCTGGATCTTGATGTCCATCTGCAGGGCCGTGATACCGGCGGTCGTGCCAGCGACCTTGAAGTCCATGTCACCCAGATGATCTTCGTCACCCAGGATGTCGGTCAGCACGGCAAAACGGTTGTCTTCCTTGATCAGACCCATGGCGATACCGGCCACGTGCGCCTTCATGGGCACGCCGGCGTCCATCATCGACAGGCAGCCACCGCACACCGAGGCCATCGACGAAGAGCCGTTGGATTCGGTGATTTCCGACACCACGCGGATGGTGTAGGGGAATTCTTCCTTGTTGGGCAGGCAAGCGGCCAGGGCGCGTTTGGCCAGACGGCCGTGGCCGATTTCGCGGCGCTTGGTCGAACCCATGCGACCCACTTCGCCGGTGGCAAAGGGAGGCATGTTGTAGTGGAACAGGAAGGTGTCTTCGAACTCACCGGCCAGCGCGTCGATGCGCTGCGCATCACGCTCGGTACCCAGCGTGGTCACCACCAGCGCCTGGGTTTCACCGCGCGTGAACAGGGCGGAACCGTGGGTGCGAGGCAGCACGGAGTTGCGGATTTCGATGGGGCGCACGGTACGGGTGTCGCGACCGTCGATGCGAGGCTCGCCGGCCAGGATCTGGCTGCGCACGATACGGGCTTCGATGTCGAACAGCATGCCTTCGACCTTGACGCCGTCAAACTCCACGCCCTGGGCTGTCAGGCCAGCCTTCACCGCCGCATACGCTTCGCGGCAGGCCTGGGTGCGCACTTGCTTGTTGCGCTGCTGGTAGGCGGCGCGCAGGGCAGCTTCGCCCAGCTCGGCCACCTTGGCGATCAGGGCTTCGTCCTTGGCAGGCGCAGTCCAGTCCCACACAGGCTTGCCGCCTTCGCGCACCAGCTCATGGATGGCGTCGATGGCGATCTTGCCTTGCTCATGGCCGAACACCACGGCGCCCAGCATCACTTCTTCGGGCAGTTGCTGCGCTTCGGATTCCACCATCAGCACGGCCGCTTCGGTACCGGCGACCACCAGGTCCATCAGCGAATTCTTGCGCTGGGTCTGGCCGGGGTTCAGCACGTATTCGCCGTTGATGTAACCCACGCGGGCGGCACCGATGGGGCCGTTGAACGGGATGCCCGAGACCGACAGGGCGGCGGACACGGCAATCATGGCGGCGATGTCAGCATCCACTTCGGGGTTCAACGAGATGGTGTGGATCACCACATGCACGTCGTTGTAGAAACCTTCGGGGAACAGGGGGCGGATGGGACGGTCGATCAGACGGCTGGTCAGGGTCTCCAGCTCGGAAGGCTTGGCTTCGCGCTTGAAGAAGCTGCCGGGGATCTTGCCGGCCGCGTAGGTCTTCTCGATGTAGTCGACGGTCAGGGGGAAGAAGTCCTGGCCGGCCTTGGCGATCTTGGAACCCACGACAGTGGCCAGCACCACGGTGTCGTCGATGTTCACCAGCACCGCGCCGGAAGCCTGGCGGGCGATTTCACCGGTTTCCATGGTGACCGTGTGCTGGCCCCATTGGAAAGTCTTGGTCACTTTGTTGAACATGGTCATGTATGTACTCCTATTGAAATAGCTGGATGCGCTCATCCAGCAATGACTTGGAGGCTAAACAGAACACGATGCCATTCCACAAGCGCGCTTACAGCTATAAAAACTCAAGCACTCAGCCACAAACACGGTGGTGGAATGACACAGCTTCGCTCTGTCTCAGCAAACTCCAAAGTAAAAAACGCCTGAGCTAGGCCATCTAACTCAGGCGTTTCGATCTTGCACTGTGCTTACTTGCGCAGGCCCAGCTTGGCGATCAAGGCGGTGTAGCGGTCAGCATCCTTGGACTTCAGGTAGTCCAGCAGCTTGCGACGACGGCTCACCATGCGCAGCAGACCGCGACGACCGTGGTGGTCCTTGGCGTTGGCCTTGAAGTGGGGAGTCAGTTCGTTGATGCGAGCTGTCAGCAGTGCAACTTGCACTTCTGGGCTACCAGTGTCGTTTTCGGAACGAGCGTTGGCCTTAACAACTTCAGCCTTTTTGGAGGCAGCGATCATTTTGATTTCCTTGTCTACGGCGCCCCTTGCGAGCCGCCTTGGTTACTTGCGCCGCGGGCTGGAAGGGCCTGTGGCGTGCGTCTTGCACCATGCAAAACCTTGCGATTATAGCAAGAGGCGATTTATTCCCGATGCAACCGCAGGGCCAGCCTTTGGACCAAGGCAGGCAAACCCGCTTGCACATTGAACCGCCCCGGGTTTTGAGGAGGCCGATTGGTTTAAGTTGACACCTCTGCAGAGGTATTGCTGTTGGCAAGTTGCCTCCAGTAGTTTTCCTCAGCTTCTGCCGCAGGGATGCACCCATTCGGCGTGAGCAGTCGGGCGTGGTTGAACCAGTGCACCCACTGCAGGGTGGCCAGTTCCACGGATTCCCTGGTCTTCCAGGGTCCCAGGCGGTGAATCAGCTCGGCCTTGTACAGCCCGTTGATGGTCTCGGCCAGCGCGTTGTCGTAGCTGTCACCCCGGCTGCCCACCGAGGGCTGTATGCCCGCCTGGTCAAGCCGTTCGGTGTAGCGGATGCTGACGTATTGACTGCCCCTGTCGGAATGGTGCGTCAAGGCATGGGCTGCTGGCTGGCGGTCATACAGCGCCTGCTCCAGCGCATCCAGCACGAAGTCCGTTTGCATGCTGCGGCTGACTCGCCAGCCCACGATGCGCCGGGCATACACGTCCACAACAAAGGCCACATACAGCCAGCCCTGCCAGGTGGAGACATAGGTGAAGTCCGACACCCATAGCTCGTTGGGACGGCTGGCCTTGAAGTGCCGGTTGACGTGGTCCAGCGGGCACGGCGCTGATGTGTCAGGCGTGGTGGTACGTACCGCCCTGCCACGGCGAGCCCCTTGCAAGCCCATGGCACGCATCAGTCGCTCCACAGTACAACGTGCCACCGGGATGCCCTCGCGGTTCATCTGCAGCCAGACCTTATCGGCCCCGTAGACCTGCCAGTTGGCATGCCACACGCGCTGGATGTC
>NZ_JAZHFR010000067.1:0-20825 GCF_036541385.1 Comamonas sp. GCA5
CGCACCGGCCGGCCAGACCGGTGCGGGCGGCAGGTTCAGCGCGCGGCCTGTGCCGCTGCCGGGCGTGCTTTCCTGCAGGCCGAAGTCGCCAGCCGGGTGGTGCGCCGGGTTGGGCACCAGCCACACATGGGCCAGATCGTCGGACGCGGCAAAGGCCTGCGCCTGGGCCGCGTCAAAAACGAAGTCCGGCGCGTACACATCGCCCGCGGCCAGCCAGAACGCGGCGCCCAGCCGGGGCACGGCACGGGCAATGCCGCCAGCGGTTTCCAGGGCCTGGCCGAAGTCGTCCTGCTCGTGCGAGTACTGCAGCTGCAGGCCCTGGGCGGGCCAGACGGCATCCAGGTGCGCGGGGATCTGGGCGCCCAGCCAGGCGGTGTTGACCAGCACCTGGCGCACGCCATCGCGCTGCAGGGCCCCCAGGTGCCAGTCCAGCAGGGCACGGCCTTGCACCGTCAGCAAGGGTTTGGGGGTGGTGTCGGTCAGGGGGCGCATGCGCTCGCCGCGGCCGGCGGCCAGCAGCATGGCGGGAAGGGAGGCAAAAGTCATGGCGTAGCAGTTTTCTCTGGCGTGCGCAGGCACGCAGCAGCCCACACTGTAGGCGATGCAGGGGGCTATGTAATCGACTGGAAACCGCCGCCAGCCCACACCGGTAAAATCCCGCAATTCTTTGCACCAACACCAACCCCGGAGCCAATCTCCCATGGCAAACACCCCGATGATGGCCAACGCAATCCGTGCGCTGGCAATGGACGCCGTTCAACAAGCCAACTCCGGTCACCCCGGCGCCCCCATGGGCATGGCCGACATGGCCGTGGCGCTGTGGAGCCGCCACCTGCAGCACAACCCCGCCAACCCCCTGTGGGCCAACCGTGACCGCTTCATCCTGTCGAACGGCCACGGTTCGATGCTGATCTACGCGCTGCTGCACCTGAGCGGCTACGACCTGCCCCTGCAAGAGCTGAAGAACTTCCGCCAGCTGCACAGCAAGACCGCCGGCCACCCCGAAGTGGGCATCACCCCCGGCGTGGAAACCACCACCGGCCCCCTGGGTCAGGGCATCACCAATGCCGTGGGCTTCGCCCTGGCGGAAAAGCTGCTGGCCGCCGAGTTCAACCAGCCCAAGCACGCCATCGTCGACCACCACACCTTCGTGTTCATGGGTGACGGCTGCCTGATGGAAGGCATCAGCCACGAAGCCGCCGCCCTGGCCGGCGCCTGGAAGCTGAACAAGCTGATCGCCCTGTGGGACGACAACGGCATCTCCATCGACGGCCAGGTCACGCCCTGGTTCGGCGACGACACCCCCGCCCGCTTCGAAGCCTACGGCTGGAACGTGATCCGCGCCGTGGACGGCCACAACGTGGACGCCGTGGACGCTGCCATCGCCCTGGCCAAGAAGAGCAAGGACAAGCCCACGCTGATCTGCTGCAAGACCAGCATCGGCAAGGGCTCGCCCAACCGCGCCAACACCGCCAAGGCCCACGGCGAACCCCTGGGTGCCGACGAAATCGCCCTGACCCGCGCCGCCCTGGGCTGGACGCACGCGCCCTTCGAGATCCCCGCCGAGGTCTACGCCGACTGGGACGCCAAGGCGCCGGCCAGAAGGCCGAAGCCGCCTGGAACAAGAAGTTCGCCGCCTACGCCAAGGCCTTCCCCGCCCAGGCCGCCGAATTCACCCGCCGCATGGCCGGTGAGCTGCCCGCCAACTTCCTGCAGGTGGCCGCCCAGATCGCTTCCGACGCGCATGACGCCGGCGCCACCGTGGCCAGCCGCAAGGCCAGCCAGCTGGCCCTGGAAGGCCTGACCGCCGCCCTGCCCGAACTGCTGGGCGGCTCGGCCGACCTGACCGGCTCCAACCTGACCAACACCAAGTCCACCCCCGCCTTCCGCGTGGATGCCAAGGGCGCTGTGGTCAAGACCGAAGCCGGCCAGATCGGTCGCCACATCAACTACGGTGTGCGCGAATTCGGCATGGCCGCCATCATGAACGGCATTGCGCTGCACGGTGGCTTCATCCCCTACGCCGGCACCTTCCTGACCTTCTCCGACTACAGCCGCAACGCCATCCGCATGGCGGCGCTGATGAAGCAGCGCGTGGTGCACGTGTTCACGCACGACTCCATCGGCCTGGGCGAAGACGGCCCCACCCACCAGTCCATTGAGCACGCCGCCTCGCTGCGCCTGATCCCCGGCCTGGACGTGTGGCGCCCCGCCGACACCACGGAAACCGCCGTGGCCTGGACCGTGGCCCTGAGCCAGAAGCACAAGCCCACGGCCCTGCTGCTGAGCCGCCAGAACCTGGCCTACGCACCCAAGAGCGAAGACGCGCTGGACCACATCGCCAACGGCGCCTACGTGCTGTCCGAGCCCAAGGATGTGGGCCTGAAGGGCAAGGCCCAGGCCGTGATCATCGCCACCGGCTCCGAAGTGCAGCTGGCCCTGGCCGCGCAAAAGCAGCTGGCCGCCCAGAAGATTGCCGTGCGCGTGGTCTCCATGCCCAGCACCACCACCTTCGACAAGCAGGACGTGGCGTACAAGACCAGCGTGCTGCCCGCCGGCCTGCCCCGCATCGCCGTCGAAATGGGCGTGACCGACTTCTGGTGGAAGTACGGCTGCGCCGCCGTGGTGGGCATCGACACCTACGGTGAATCGGCCCCCGCACCCGTGCTGTTCAAGCACTTCGGCTTCACCGCCGAAAACGTGGCCGCCACCGTGATCGAGGCGATCCAGCGCAACAAGTAATCACGACTGAAACACCCGCCCACGCCTTGGCCGAGGCGGGTGTTTTACGTACAGTGACCCGGTTTTGTTTTCACATTCCATAGCAACGAGGCAACTATGACTATCAAGGTTGGCATCAACGGTTTTGGCCGCATCGGCCGCAACGTGCTGCGCTCTGCAGTGCAAAACTTCTCCGACATCGAGATCGTTGGCATCAACGACCTGCTGGAGCCCGACTACCTGGCCTACATGCTGAAGTACGACAGCGTGCACGGCCGTTTCGACGGTGAAGTCGCCGTGGAAGGCAACACCCTGATCGTCAACGGCAAGAAGATCCGCCTGACCCAGGAACGCGATCCCGCCGCCCTGAAGTGGAACGAAGTCGGCGCCGACATCGTGATCGAGTCCACCGGCCTGTTCCTGACCGACGAAACCGCCCGCAAGCACATCGCGGCCGGCGCCAAGAAGGTCATCATGTCGGCCCCTTCCAAGGACGCCACCCCCATGTTCGTGTTCGGCGTGAACGACAAGACCTATGCCGGCCAGGACGTGATCTCCAACGCCTCGTGCACCACCAACTGCCTGGCCCCCGTGGCCAAGGTGCTGAACGACAAGTGGGGCATCAAGCGCGGCCTGATGACCACCGTGCACGCTGCCACCGCCACGCAGAAGACCGTGGACGGCCCTTCCAACAAGGACTGGCGCGGCGGCCGTGGCATCCTGGAAAACATCATCCCCTCCAGCACCGGCGCTGCCAAGGCCGTGGGCGTGGTGATTCCTGAGCTGAACAAGAAGCTGACCGGCATGTCCTTCCGCGTGCCCACCTCCGACGTGTCCGTGGTCGACCTGACCGTGGAACTGAACGCCGAAGCATCCTACGAAGAAATCTGTGCCGAAATGAAGGCCCAGTCGCAAGGCGCGCTGAAGGGCGTGCTGGGTTACACCGAGGACAAGGTGGTGGCCACCGACTTCCGCGGCGAGACCTGCACCTCCGTGTTCGACGCCGAAGCCGGCATCGCCCTGGACAAGACCTTCGTCAAGGTCGTGGCCTGGTACGACAACGAGTGGGGCTACTCCAACAAGTGCCTGGAAATGGTGCGCGTGGTGGCCAAGTAATCTTCCGGATTACCTACCAAAATAGGCTCCAGCGCTTGCCCATCCAGCGCTGGCAGCTATGAAAAAAGCCAAGTCGATGACTTGGCTTTTTTGTGCCACGGCCCCCCGGGCCGGTGGCAGCGCCTCAGCGCAGGATGGCAATGCTGCCCTCGTCCACGTAGTACATGAACTCCTCGCGTGCCAGCGTCACCGTGACCGGCTGGCCCTCGCTGGTCCAGGACACCACCATGCTGGCCAGGGCCACGTCCACCTGCACTTCCTGCCCTTGGGGGATATCGTCCAGCGGGCCATCGCCCACGCGGTGCTGGACCCGGCCTTCGATGCGTGCCTGAAAGCGTTCGGGCAACTGGGTGATGGCGTCGGTCTCTGGGATTGTTGTCATAGGTTCCTCCTAGTTTGCGGGGCGCGGCCGTGGCCGGCGCTGGGCCTGCCATCTGAACATGCCGCACGCGCCCTGTCTGTCAGCCAGGTGGCCGTATCACCGCCCCGGCCGCAGGAACCCAGGGTCGTTGATGCACCGTTTTGGATGCATGTTTTCGCACTGTTTCAGTGCGATATGCGATAAAAACCACTGATCTATGCAATTTATTCATTTTCATGCGATTAATTTAGGCAAATACACACAAAAAGCACCTTAAAAGTGCAATTGCACGGTATCTATGCACAAATGCGGTGCAACCCATGCGCGCGGCTTTCATAATCCCTGGCAATGCCCCGTAGCGCCCCCGGCCCTGCGACCGGGCACACGGCCCCGCCATCCGGGCCCTGCACGCCGCCTGTCCGGGCGGCGTTTGCACGTCTGGCGGGTCGGCACGCCATTCAACGAGAGAGCCACACCGCCATGCGTCAGGAACACGACTTTTTGGGTCCCAAGGACATCCCCGACCACGCCTACTGGGGCGTGCACTCCGCCCGTGCGGTGGAGAACTTCCCCATCACCGGCCACACCGTGGCACAGATGCCGGCCCTGGTGCGCGCCCTGGCGCATGTGAAGCAGGCCGCGGCCGCCGCCAACCTGCGCCTGGGCGTGATCAGCCAGACACAGGCGGATGCGATTGCCCAGGCCTGCCAGCGCCTGATCGCCGGCCAGCACCATGAGCAGTTCGTGGTGGACGTGATCCAGGGCGGGGCCGGCACCTCGACCAACATGAACGCCAATGAGGTGATCGCCAACCTGGCGCTGGAAATCCTGGGCCTGCCCAAGGGCCGCTACGACGTGATCCACCCCAACGACCACGTCAACGCCTCGCAGTCCACCAACGATGCCTACCCCACGGCGGTCAAGCTGGCCACCTACTTCGGCATCCAGGACCTGCTGGCGGCACTGGCCGCGCTGCGCGGCGCCTTCCAGGCCAAGGCCGGGGAGTTCGCCCACATCCTCAAGATCGGCCGCACGCAGCTGCAGGATGCCGTGCCCATGACGCTGGGCCAAGAGTTCACGGCCTTTGCCCAGATGATTGCCGACGATGAACAGCGCCTGCGCGAATCGGCCACCCTGATGTGCGAGATCAACCTCGGCGGCACCGCCATCGGCACCGGCATCAACGCCCCCGTGGGCTATGTGGACGTGGTGGTGCCCACGCTGGCCGCGCTGTCCGGCGTGCCCGTGGTCAAAGCGCGCGACCTGATCGCCGCCACCGGCGACACCGGCGCCTTTGCCGACATCTCCGGCATCCTCAAGCGCATCGCCGTCAAGCTGTCCAAGATCAGCAACGACCTGCGCCTGCTGTCCTCCGGCCCGCAGGCCGGCGTGGGCGACATCCGCCTGCCCGCACGCCAGGCCGGCTCGTCCATCATGCCGGGCAAGGTCAACCCGGTGATCCCGGAAGTGGTGAACCAGGTCTGCTTCGAGGTCATCGGCCATGACGCGGCCATCACCATGGCCGTGGAAGGCGGGCAGCTACAGCTCAACGCCTTCGAGCCGCTGATGGCCTGGGCCCTGCACCAGAGCCTGAGCCACCTGGGCCGCGCCTGCCACACCCTGCAGCGCAACTGCGTCGAGGGCATCGAGGCCAACACCGCCCTGCTGGACGCGCGCATCCACGAGTCGGTGACGCTGGTGACCGCCCTCAACCCCCTGATCGGCTACGAGAAGGCCGCCCAGATCGCCAAGACGGCGATGGCCTCGGGCAAGCCCATCGCCCTGGTGGCCGAGGAGCTGGGCATCATGGACCAGGCGCAGATGCGCGCGCTGCTGGTGGCCGACAAGCTGACCACGCCTGGCGCGCTGACGGCCACGGCGGCCTGAACCAGACGGCCCCGCAGGCCGGCCCTGCGCGGGCCCGGCCCATGAAAAAAGCCATGGCCTCTCGGCCATGGCTTTGGGGTACAGAAACTGTCGGTGGAGGCGTGGGAATCAGCCGTTGGTGCCGGTGGCCGCGTCGTCCACCCCGCGCACGCTTTCACGGCCGTTCTTGTCGCGCAGCTTGTCCAGATCGGCTTCCACGGTGCGGCGCAGCTTTTCCAGCGCGGCATTGAATGCGTCCTTGACCTTTTCCGCCTCGGCATTCACGGCCACCGGGGGACGGCCGTTGGCCCGGGTTTCCAGCACGCACTTCTTGCCCGGGCCGCCCGTGGCTTTCAGGGCGTCCACCCCGGTCAGGAACACCTCGACGCGCACCACATGCTCCTTGAGCCGGGCCAGTTTGGTGTTGATTTCCTCATGGGCCCATGTCTCCAGCGAATCGCCACCCTGGATGGTTGCGTCGGTATGGACTTGTACTTGCATGCATCTCTCCTTATCACCAAATGCCGTGCCGTTGATCGCACGGCGGGTTTTGCTGAGGCCAGCGGAAATCAGGTTGCTGCACACATCCTAGCAGCGCTGCAGCCACCTACCGCCCGACAACCACAGTGTGGGGTCAAAAACTGCCGCCGCAAGTCAGTCCAGGGCGCCTGATTGACCCGGATCAACCCGACCACTGCCGCCGCGACGTCAGCCCATCGCCACATGCCGGCCCGATCGCGGGGCCGGATACACTCAAAATATATAGCACGCTTAATAGTCTGGATAAGGCCATCACCCGGTGTTCTGCGGCAGTTGCGGCAGCTCTCCTACATGACAAAACCCGGGGACGCGGTTACAAACCCAAGCATCGCCATCCCTGCCGTGCCTGTCGCCATGTCCCCTCCTGCCTCACGCCGCCTCAAGATCGGGCTGTCCGCCTGCTTCTCCCACGCCGACGCCAGCCGCCCACTGTTCACCGGCAAGACCCTGCAGTACGTGGAGCAGTCGATCGCGCACTGGATCATGTCCTCGGGCGCGATGGTGGTGATGGTGCCTTGCCCCATGGGCGAGACCGCCAAGGGCGATGTGACCCTGGCGCATTACGCGGAGTGGCTGGACGGCGTGGTCATGCACGGCGGCGCCGATGTCTGGCCTGGCAGCTATGGCGAGGAGCCGCTGCGCCCCGAATGGCTGGGCGACCGCGTGCGCGACCTGTACGACCTGGCCGTGGTCGAGGCCTTCAGCCAGGCGGGCAAGCCCATCTTCGGGGTGTGCCGCGGGCTGCAGCTGATCAACGTGGCCTTTGGCGGCACGCTGTACCAGGACATCCTGACCCAGGTGCCGGGCGCGCAGATGCACCGCAATGCCACCACCTACGACCGGCACCAGCACGACATCCACATCGTCAAGGGCTCGCGCCTGGCCCAGCTCTACCCCAACACCTACATGGCGCGGGTCAACAGCATCCACCACCAGGGCATCAAGGACGTGGCGCCCGGCTTCGAGGTGGAGGCCTGGAGCGTGCCCGACCACATCCCCGAGGCCATCTACCGCCGGGCCCCGGGCCAGAGCTACATCGCCGCCACGCAGTGGCACCCGGAGTTTCATCACCCGGACAGCCCCATCATCGACAGCAGCGTGCTGCTGGGCGACTTTCTGAGCGCCTGCCAGCGCGCCAAGTTCCAGCCCGCGGTGGGTCACAGCCCGTTCCGCATCCGCGACCGCGCCGCGCGCCTGCTGCGCCGGGCACTGCTGCGCAGGCGCTAAAAAAAGGAGCGGTTCGCGCCCGTCCTTCGGTGGTCTTGCATGCAAAACGTAGCAAAAACCAGTAAACACGCGCGCTGACCGCTCACTTTTTCACCAGTCGCACCGCAGCGGGGCCGCCGCCCCGTCGCTCAGGCGCTGTCGCCCACAAGGGCCTGAGGGGCACGCGCCGCCGCGCGGCGGGCGCGGCGCTTGCGCTCCCAGATGACGATGCCGGTGACCGACAGCATCACCACCATCAGCCCCATGACCGACATCAGGATGCGCCCGGGCAGGCCCAGGATGCGGCCGGAGTGCAGGGGCAGCTGCAGCTGCACGAAGACATCGGCCGCCGTGCCATGCCAGGGACGGTGCTGGCCCAGTACCGCACCGTCCTCGGCGCTGACGTAGAGGTTCGACAGCCCCATGCCCTGCGCGCCCAGCTCGTTGCTGGGGTCGAAGAAAGAGACGTTGTAGAACGGAAAGTCGCCGCCATACCAGATGCCCCCGGGCGGGTGCTCGAAGCCCTGGCGCTCGCCTTCGGCGCGCGCGATGTCGATCGCCTGGGCGAACGAGATCTTGGGCTCGATGAAGCTGCCGAACGGTGCGGGCGTCAGCGTCTCGTAGGGGCCCGGCGTGGTGGTCGAGATCTGGCGCATCACCGGGTAGAACACCTCGCGGTACAGGTTCAGCGAGAACGAGGTGAAGGACACCACGATGATGATCAGCCAGACCCACAGCCCCCCGGCCCGGTGCAGGTCGAAGTTGAGTTTGTAGCCGCCGGCACGCCAGCGCACCACCCACGCGGGCTGCCAGCGGGCCCACCACGAGCGCGCCGGCGCGGGTGCCGCACGCGCACTGCGCACGGCCGCCAAGCGGCGCGGCAGCGTCAGGTACAGGGCCACGAAGCTGTCGATCAGCCACATCAGCGCCACGCCCCCCATCAGCCAGAAGCCCCAGCGGTCGCTGCCCCAGAAGGCAGGCATGTGCAGGCTTTCGTGCAGGTGGCGCAGCCAGGGCATGAGGTTGCGCTGGCTCAGCACCAGACTCTTGGAGTTGCGCTGGCCCGTCACCTGGGCGGTCACGGGGTCGACGAACACGTTGTTGTAGCCCAGGGCGTAGGGCGCACCGGTCGCCGGGTCCTTGCGCGGACGCACCAGGAACGAGGCGGCATGGCCTTCCTCCAGCCCCAGGGTCATGTACGACACCTCGGCGCGCGGATCGTGCGCCTCCACGGCCGCGGCCAGCACCAGCGGGTCCTGCAGCGCGCCCGGCCGGGCGTGTGCATGATGTCGGCGTTCAGCCACTCGTCGATCTCGTGGTCCCAGGAAATCACGGCGCCGGTGGCCCCGGCGACGATGAGGAACAGCGCCACCGTCAGGCCCAGCCAGCGGTGGACCACGGTCCAGAATTCACGCATGCGAGCCTAGCCTCAGAAGTCCACGCTGGCGCTGAGCGTGAAGGTGCGGGGCGCGCCCTGGACCAGGTAGCCGTTGGCGGCATAGCCCCCCACGGACGCCCAGTAGCGGCGGTCGGCCACGTTATCCACGCGGGCGTTCAGCGTGACCAGCTTGCCGCTGACCTCCATCAGGTAGCGCGCGCCCAGGTCCAGGCGGGTCCAGGCGGGCACGCGCAGGGTGTTGGCGGCGTTGGCATACTGCGCCCCGGTGTAGATGGCGCGGGCGTTGAGCGACAGGCCGTGCACGCCGGGCACATCCCACTCCGCACCCAGGTTGGCCTGGCTGCGCGGCACCCCCACCACACGGCGGCCGTCGTTGGCCTGGTTGGCGGTGGAGCGGTAGGTGGCGTCCAGCAGGGTCAGGCCCCCCAGCACCCGCAGGCCCTGGACCGGTTCACCAAACAGGTTGAATTCCAGGCCCCGGTTGCGCTGCTCGCCAAACACGCCATAGACGTTGTTCTCCACATAGGCGCTGGGCATGTCGGTGGTGAAGAAGGCGACGCTGCCGCCGATGCGGCCACCGTCGTACTTCAGACCCACTTCCTTCTGGCGCGAGACATAGGGCGCGAACACCTGCCCGGCGTTCAGCACCGGCTGGCCGCCACTGGTCGCGGGCGCCGTGCCGCCCTTGACCAGCCCTTCGATGTAATTGGCATACAGCGACAGATCCGGGCGCAGCTTGAACACGGCACCGGCCACCGGCGTCACGCGGCTTTTCTCGTACTGGCCCGAACTGGCACCCGTGGTGGCGTCAAAGCCTTCCACCTCGATGGTCTGGTGGCGCAGACCCAGCGTGAGGTGCAGGCGGTCGCCCATGAACCCCAGGGTGTCGGCCACGGCCAGGCTGGTGTTCTTGATGTGCTCGGTTTCACGCGGGCTGCCCAGGATGCCGCCAAAGCCGGTCAGGGGCGGCGGGGTCAGGGCCACGGGCTGGTAGATGTTGTTGCTCAGGCCGGTGCCATAGTTGTAGCCCCAGGCGTTGCGCTCACTGGAATCAAACAGGTTAAGCGACGCCACGACCGCGTGCGTGACGGCACCGGTGGCGAATTGGCCGCGCAGGCCCAGCTCGCCAGTCTGGATGTGGTTTTCGCGGGTGTTGTCAAAACGGTTGACTGTGACATCGCCCGCAGCGCTGGACAGCGTCAGGCCCGACAGGCGGTTGTCCTCCTTGCCACGGCGCATGCCCGCAGCGGCCCAGCCGGTCCATTGCGCGTTGAAGTCGAACTCACCGCGCACGGTGCCAAACAGGTCCCGGCTGTTGGAGTAGGTCCAGGGCTGGCCGTAGTTGGTGGCCGCGTCCGGCGCCTGGGGAATGGGCAGTGCGGCGCTGGGCGTGACGGCGGGGCGCGTGCCGCTCATGTTGTGCTCCTGCCAGCCCAGGTCGGCCGACAGGCGCGCACGGCGGCTGCGCCAGTCCAGGCCCAGCGATGCCACGGTGGTGCGGGCCTTCTCGTCATCCACGCCGGTGCCCCCGCTGCGGCGCGCCAGGTTAAGGCGCACGCCGGTGGCATTGTCGGGACCGAAGCGGCGCGACAGATCGGCCCCGGCATAGCTTTGCCCGCCACTGGCGCCGCCGACCGTGACCCGGTTGAGCGGCTCATTGCTAGCGCGCTTGGGCACCACGTTGATCAGCCCGCCCAGGCCACCACCGCTGACGCTACCGGCGCCCGCACCGCTCAAGAACGCGTTGGCGCCGCGAAACACCTCGACGCGCTCGACGAACTCGGTCGCCATGTACTGCCGCGGCACCAGACCGTACAGGCCGTTGTAGGCCACATCGTCCGAGTACAGGGTGAAGCCGCGCACGAAATAGGTCTGCTGGAAGTTGCCAAAGCCGCGCGCCTGGCGCACCCCGGCGTCATTGAGCAGCACGTCCCCCACGCTCTTGGCCTGCTGGTCCTGGATCAGGCTGCTGGTGTAGCTGGTGGCGGAGAACGGCACGTCCATCATGTCTTGCGTGCCCAGCACGCCCGCACGCGCACCGCGCGCCACTTGGCCGCCGGCAAACGGCTTGGACAGGCCTTCGGCCGAGGCATCGGCACTGGCTTCGACCGTGACGGTCTCCAGGGTGGCGGCAGCCTGGTTCTGCGCGGATGCGGCCGAACCCAGGGCCCAGAACGACAAAGCGACCGCAACCGGTCGCAGGGGGAAGGCAGGAGAATGCATGAACTGAAGTATTATTGAGAACTATTTTTATTTATACCACTCCAAGCACGCCTGCTGCCGGCAGGAGCCCCATTCGCAGTGGGGACTAACACACGCGCTCACCGATGGCACCGCGTCGGCATGGCAGTGCGCGCCCCTGGGATCAGGCGTGCCGTGGCGATATGCACTGGTCCGGTCCGTGCGCACCGCTCTGTGGCCTGCCCACCACCAACTCTCCCAGGCCCCAGCCAGCCCCCTGCACGGTGGGATCCATCCTTTTCAAGCCTTTTCGGCACCCAACCCTTGTCCAGCCTGCGCTAAACGCTCCTGTTTTTCGAGAAAACACCATAAAAAAACCGCCTGACGGCGGTTCTTCCTGCGGGGCGCAGCGGGCTCAATGGTGGTGGCCGTGGCCGCCGTGCACGTGGCGGTGCGCCACTTCCTCTTCCGAGGCGGCACGCACTTCGGTGATCTTGCAGCTGAAGCGCAGCGCCTTGCCGGCCAGGGGGTGGTTGCCGTCCAGCTGGACCACGGGGCCCTTGATCTTCACCACGTTGTAGATCTGGGGCAGGCCCTGGTCGTTGGTGCCGCGCAGCTGGCCGCCCACCTTCACGCCCGCGGGGAATTCGCCCTTGGGGATGGTGCGCTGCAGGCTGGGGTCGTGGGGGCCGAAGGCCTCGTCCACGCTCAGGTCCACGGTCAGCGACTCGCCCACGGCCTTGCCGTCCAGCGCGGCCTCGACCTTGGCAAACAGGTTGTCGTAGCCACCGTGCAGGTAGGCCACGTCGCCCTTGTCCAGCACAGCGCCGGCGATGCCGCCCTGCAGCAGTTCGTGGATCTTGTAGTTCAGCGTGACCGCCGTGTCTTGGGTGATGTTCATGTGCGTTGCCACAAAAAAGTGGCGGCCGGGCCGCCACGGTTGGAATGCGCTGCATTGTCCACCATCGCCCGCCTGCCCTGCAGGCACCGGGTGGGCATCACGTCAGGCGGATGCGGGCACTTCGTCCGCGGTCTGCCCCGGATGGCGCGCAAAACGGCGCGGCGTGGCGCCGTGCACCGGGGCCTGGCTGTCCCAGGGCCAGCCCCCGAACTGCGTGCGGCGGAAGTCCTGCATGGCCTGCATGATCTGCTGCTGCGTGTTCATCACGAAGGGGCCGTACTGCACCACGGGCTCACCCAGCGGGCGGCCCTGCAGCAGCAGCAGCTCGGCCACCTCGTCCCCGGTGTTGACCAGGACCAGGTCGCGCCCGGCCTCCACCTGCAGCGCGGCGTGCGCGCCCAGGTCCTCACCCTCCAGCTGCAGGGCGTCGCCCACAAACCAGTACAGCATGCGGCGGGTGGCCGCCCCTGCGGCCCGGGGCAGGGTCCAGCGGGCGCCGGGCTGCAGGCGAAGGGTCCAAATGGCGACATCGGCCTCGGCCTGGGAGGCCCAGGATTCGGGCGGCGGGGGCAACGGTGCTCCCGCCCCTGCCAGGGCGCCGGCGACCACGGTCACCGTGGTCTGGCGCCCGGCGGCATCGGTGTGCCGCAAGCGCGGGATGCGCTCGTTCCACAGCATGGTGAAGTGGGGCGGCACCATCTTCTGGCTGGCCGGCAGGTTCAGCCAGATCTGGAACAGCTCCAGCGGGTTGGACCGGTCGGTGTGCAGCAGCGGAAACATCTCCGAGTGCATGATGCCGGCGCCGGCCGTCACCCACTGCACGTCGCCGCCGCCAAAGCGCGCGGCCGCGCCCAGCGAATCGGCGTGGTCGATCAGGCCCTCGCGCACCAGGGTCACGGTTTCAAAGCCGCGGTGGGGGTGGCCCGGGAAGCCCGGCACATGGTCGCCGTGGTACATGGAAAAGCCGTCCTTGCCGCTGAAGTCGCTGCCCATGGGGCGGTCTTCCAGCTCAACGGCCTGCACGCCCAGGGCGCCGTCCCCGGCGGGGTAGGCGTCGTTGTGGTGGGCGCAGAACAGAAAGGGGTCGATGCACGGCCACTGGTTACCCAGGGGCAGGCGTTGAAGGATGGGGGATGCGGACATGGCCGTCGCTCCTGCTGGGTGCCGCCATCCCCGTCCCCTGCGGACGGGCAACACTGCGGCGTTGCACATGCTCCGAAGATAAGGGCGCGGGCCGCCCGCTCCAAGCACCGCCACTGCAACAGAGCGTTCCAGCAGCAAGACGGTGGCCACGCGGGCAAGCGCAGGACCACGGCCCGCAGCGGGTGCGCGGACTGCGGGGCCTCACCCCAGCCAGTGCGCGGCGGGCCCCTTCGCGCCGTGCTTAGGCCGCCGCGGCAGCCGGCACGCCCAGGCCGCGCTGCACGGCGGGGCGCGCCAGCCAGGCCTGCAGCACGCGCTGCACGTTGGCGTAGTCGGCCAGGCCCAGCAGGGCATCGGCCTCGTAGTTCACCGACAGGCAGCGCACCCAGGGCAGCACGGCGATGTCGGCGATCGTGTAGTCGGCGCCCAGGATCCAGTCGCGGCCCTGCAGGCGCGCATCCAGCACGCCCAGCAGGCGCTTGGCCTCGGTCACATAGCGCTGCAGCGGGCGCTTGTCCTCGAAATCCTTGCCGCCATAGCGCCAGAAGAAGCCCACCTGGCCGAACATGGGGCCGGCACCGCCCATCTGCCACATCAGCCACTGCAGGGCTTCATAGCGCCGCGCAGGGTCCTGGGGCAGGAGCTGGCCGGTTTTTTCGGCCAGATAGACCAGGATGGCGCCAGATTCGAACAGGCCCAGCGGCTGGCCGCCCGGGCCATTCGGGTCCCAGATGGCGGGAATCTTGTTGTTGGGGTTGAGCGCCAGGAATTCGGGCGTGAACTGGTCGCCGGCCTGGATGTCCACGCGGTGGGCTTCGTAGGGCAGACCCACCTCTTCCAGCATCACCGAGACCTTGATGCCATTCGGCGTGGGCAGCGAATACAGCTGCAGGCGCTGCGGGAACTGGGCCGGCCACTTGCCGCCGATGGGGTGTGCGTGGGATTGCTGCATCAAGTCGTACCTCCGTCCATGGGCCGGCCACCATGGCGGCCCGAGTCGTCCGATGGTAGCGGCGCCGGCAACAACACCGCGGCGCCTGCGGGCAAGGGCCTCAGGGCTTGGCCGCCGCGTCCTTGGCGACGATGGCCACGTCCAGCCCCTGCGGGGTCACGGTGATGGCCCCGGGCTGCAGGCCCAGGCTGTCGGCCAGCTGCAGCTCCTCGGGCTTGACGTGGTACAGCGCAAAGGCCTCCAGCGCCTGCGAGGCCAGGCGCGGGCCATAGGTGGAGACCATGTCGGCCACGGCGGGATCGGCGCCGTCGAACTGCAGGCTCAGCACCTCCACGCGGTGCGCGCGCACGGTGCGGTCCTGGGGTTCGTAGCGCAGGGCAAAGCGCACCTCCATGCGGCCGGCATAGCTCTGGCGCAGCGCGGGGCCGGACAGTTGCACGGGCAGGTGCGTCTGCAACTGGTTGCTGGCCGGCAGCAGCTGCAGGGCGGGGCGCTGCATTTCCAGCTGCAGCAGGCCGGCGACGGGGAAGCGTTTGGGGAATTGCTGCAGCAGGCCCTGCTCGAGCTGGGCCTGGCTGACGCTGATCTTGGTGGGCACGGCCTGGGAGCAGGCGCTGAGGGTCAAAGTCGTGGCGGCGGCAACGGCCAACAAAAAACGGCGGCGGGACATGGCGGGCTCGGTTGCAAGACCGCAGCCAGCCCGGACAGCGCGGGCAGCCGCAGCCTCAATTTGTATCAAAACAGCAGTAAACGCTGATCCATCCTGCGCTTGGCGCTCTTAATTTTGTGAAGTTTAGCGCAAGCCGCGGCGGGGTGCTGTCGCGCGCCGCTCAGCCTTCCAGGTAACGCTGGGCCAGGCGCTGGCGGGCCGCGGCGTCCACGCCCAGCACCTCGGCCAGGTAGCGGTCCATGCTGCCGGCGTGCTGCTCGGCCAGCACGAAGGCGCTGTCCAGAAACGGCATCTGCACACGCCACAGCACGTCCAGGATGTCCTGCGGCACGGACTGCGCGGCCTTGGCCGCCAGCTCGGCCGGGCGGCGGTAGAGTTGGTTGGTCAGCAGGTAGTCTTCGCGCACCGCCTCGCGCGACACGCCCAGCGCCAGCAGGATCAGCGCGGCGGCCCAGCCGGTGCGGTCCTTGCCGGCGGTGCAGTGGAACACCAGCGGCTGGTCGCTGTCCTGCAGCAGGCGGAACAGGCGGGCAAAGCGGTCGGCGTTGTCGATGACGAAGCTGCGGTAGGTGTCCTGCATCAGGCCCACGGTTTCGTCGGCGGTCAGGCGGTGGCCCTGCTGCACCAGGGCCAGGGCCCGCTGCACCACGGTGGGCTCGATGCCCAGCACCTGCTGCTCCAGGAACGGCCAGGCATAGCCCTGGCAGGCCCGCTCCTGCACCCCACGGAAGTCCACGGCCCGCGCCACACCCAGGGCCTGCAAGGCCTGCAGGTCGGCGGGGCTCAGGCCCGCCAGGTGGTCCGAGCGGAACAGCTTGCGCCAGCGCACGGTGCGCCCGTCGGCCCCCGCGTAGCCGCCCAGGTCACGGAAATTGGTCGTGCCGTCCAGGGCGATGCTGCGCGGCAGCGACACGGGGGTCAGGGGGGCCAGTTCCATGCGAACCACTCCTTCGGGCGAACGTTCAAGACAGGCCGCCAGGCGGCCACGCACACCGGCATGCTGCCGGCATTCCGGGTCCGGCGCATGCACCCGGGCGACAGCCTGTGCGCCCGGGACCTGCGCCGGCGCCGGCGCTCAGGCCTCGCCCTGGCTGTGCAGGTGCTGGCCGACGATGCCGGTCAGCTCGAACATGTTGATCCGGTCCTTGCCGAACACGGGCAACAGCTTGGCATCGGCGACGATGACACGCTTGTCCTTGGGGTCTTGCAGGTTGTGGGCCTTGACGTAGTCCCAGACCTTCTTGACCACCTCGGTGCGCGCCACGGCGCCGTCGCCGATCACGGCGGCCAGCGCGGCATCGGGCCGGTAGTTGGCGGCCGCGGGCTTGCGCGCCGCGGTCTTCTTGGCCGCAGGGGCCTTCTTGGCAGCGGGTGATTTTTTGGCTGCAGCGCTCGTCCTGGCTGCGCCAGCAGCTCCTGTTTTTGCTGCCGCCGTCTTGCGCGCCGGGTACTTGGACTCGCGCTGCTCGAACTCGAAGTTCACCTTGCCCGCTTCCTTGTCCCAGACCAGGAAGGCCTTGAAGGCACGGCGCGTGCGGTTGGAGACGAACTTCTCCAGCAGGTCGGTCTTGCCGGTGGCCAGCAGCTTGCCCATCTGCTCGCGCTCGATGGGCTGCTGCAGGATGATCTGGCCGCTCTTGAAGTCGCAGCTGGGCACGGCCTGCTGCGGCGTGGGCACGGCCTTGGCGCAGACGTAGTTGGCGCCATGCTCGAAGACGGGCGCACCGCACTTGGGGCAGGCGCCCAGGCTGTGCTGGTGGCTGAAGTCGACGATCTCGCCGGACTCCTCGTCCTTGTCGTCGCCGAAGTCGAATTCCAGCTTGAAGTTGCCGGCCTCCTCATCGCGCACGATGCCGACCTCGGCCACGAACGGCCAGCCGGCCTTGGAGCGGAAGCCCTCCAGCGGGCCGATGCGGCGGTCGCGCAGCAGCTGCTCGGCCTCGGCGGTCTCGAAGGTGCGGCCCGCGGGCGACTTGGTAAAGGAGAAGCCACAGCCCTCGCTGGTGCCGTGCACGCCGGTGCAGGCGTAGCGGCGGTAGTTTTCCTTGACGATGCCGCCGCAGTTCGGGCAGGGCGTGGCCAGCGTCGCGTAATCCCCGGGGATGGTATCGCGGTCGTATTCCTTGGCCTTCTTCACCATGCGCTCGGTCATGGCGGCAATTTCCTGCATGAAGGCGGCGCGCGACAGCGCGCCCTTTTCCATCTGCGACAGCTTGTACTCCCACTCGCCGGTCAGGTCGGCGCGGCACAGTTCGTCCACCTCCAGGCCGCGCAACAGCGTCATCAGCTGGAAGGCCTTGGCCGTGGGGATCAGCTCGCGGCCTTCGCGCAGCATGTACTTTTCGGTCAGCAGGCCTTCGATGATCGCCGCGCGCGTGGCGGGCGTGCCCAGGCCCTTTTCCTGCATGGCGCTGCGCAGCTCTTCGTCGTCGATCTGCTTGCCGGCGCTTTCCATGGCGCCCAGCAGCGTGGCTTCGGAGTAGCGCGCGGGCGGCTTGGTCTTCAGGCCCTTGGGCTGGGCATCGCTGGTGCGCGGCTGCTCGCCGGGCTGGACCGCCACCAGGGGCTGGCCCTTGTCGCCTTCCTTGGCATCCTCCACCTCGTTGGCGGCTTCCTTGCCGTAGATGGCCAGCCAGCCGGGTTTGACCAGCACCTTGCCCTCGGTCTTGAAGCTGTGCTGCTCGACCTTGCTGATGCGCGTGGTGACCTGGTATTCGGCGCTGGGGAAGAACACGGCCATGAAGCGGCGCACGACCAGGTCGTAGAGCTTCTGTTCGGCCTCGCTCAGGCCCGAAGGGGCCTGGGTGGTGGGGATGATGGCAAAGTGGTCCGAGACCTTGCTGTTGTCGAAGATGCGCTTGCTGGGCCGCACATAGCCCGCGCCGATGGCCTGCTGGGCAAATGGCTCCAGGTGGCGCATGCCGCTGTGGGCCAGCATCTCGAAGGTCTGCTTGGCCACGGGCACGTAATCCTCGGGCAGGGCGCGCGAATCGGTACGCGGGTAGGTCAGGGCCTTGTGGCGCTCGTACAGGCTTTGCGCCAGCGCCAGCGTGGTCTTGGCCGAGAAGCCGAACTTGCCGTTGGCCTCGCGCTGCAGGCTGGTCAGGTCGAACAGCAGGGGCGAGGCCTGGGTGGTGGGCTTGCTCTCTTCCGTGACGGTGGCGGGCTTGCCTTTGACCGCTGCGGCAATGGCTTGCGCTTCGGCAGCGCTCCACACGCGATCGGCCTTGGCTTCCGCGTCGTCGGTTTTCTTCCACTGGGGGTTGAACCACTTGCCCAGGTACTGGCCGGCCTGCGCGTCGAAGGTGCCATGCACTTCCCAGTAGTCACGGCTGACGAACTTGCGGATCTTGTCCTCGCGGTCCACCACCAGCGACAGCGTCGGCGTCTGCACACGGCCCACGGTGGTCAGGAAGAAGCCACCATCGCGCGAGTTGAAGGCCGTCATGGCGCGCGTGCCGTTGATGCCCACCAGCCAGTCGGCCTCGGAGCGGCTGCGCGCCGCATCGGCCAGGCCCTGCATCTGCTGCTCGCTGCGCAGCTTCTCGAAGCCTTCGCGGATGGCCTGCGGGGTCATCGACTGCAGCCACAGGCGCTGGATGGGCTTGCCCAGGCCGCCCTTGGCGCCGCCGGCGTACTGCTCGATCAAGCGGAAGATCAGTTCCCCTTCGCGGCCCGCGTCACAGGCGTTGATCAGTTGCGTCACATCCTTGCGCTTGGCCTGCTTGACCACGGCATTCAGGCGGCTCTTGGTCTTGTCCACGGGCTTGAGGTCGAAGCGCGGGGGGATCACCGGCAGGTTGGCAAAACTCCATTTGCCGCGTTTGACGTCGAACTCCTCGGGCGCCTGGATCTCCACCAGGTGGCCCACGGCACTGGTGACCACGAACTGCTCGTTCTCGAAATGGTCCTCGTGCTTGTCAAACTTGCCGTAGGCGGGCGTGAGGGCCCGCACGATGTCCTGTGCCACCGACGGTTTTTCCGCTATCACCAAGGTCTTTGTCATTGAGTGCTCTCGTCTTTTTGCAGCGGTGGGCGCCGCGCCGGGCAGCCACCGCTTCTACAATCCATCTTCACGCACGCGTGCGTGCGCATGCATGTGTGCGCGCATGTGCGCATGTGTGCCTATTTAAGTTATCAGAGATTCCAATGCCCAGCACTGCCAATCCCCCATCTCACGGCAAGCGCATCCAGGCGCGCCGCTCCGGCGTCCATGGCAAGGGCGTGTTCGCCGTGCAGGACATTGCGGCCGGCGAGACCATCATCGAGTACCGGGGCGAGGTCATCAGCTGGGACGAGGCACAGCGCCGCCACCCGCACGACCCCAGCCAGCCCAACCACACCTTCTACTTCCACGTGGACGAGGATGTGGTCATCGATGCGGCGCATGGCGGCAATTCGGCACGCTGGATCAACCACAGCTGCGCGCCCAACTGCTACACCGACGAACGCGGGGGGCGCATCTTCATCGTGGCGCTGCGCAACATTGCCGCCGGGGAAGAGCTGAACTACGACTACGGCCTGATCATCGAGGAGCGCTACACGCCCAAGCTCAAGGCCGAGTACGCCTGCTGGTGCGGCGCTCCCACCTGCCGCGGCACCATGCTGGCGCCCAAGCGCGGCTGGCGCCCGCCCATGCCCGAGGACTTCGCCGCGCAAGGAACCACCCCGTGAGCACCACCCCGACCCGCTGGCCCGCGGAAGACCTGTGGCTGGAGATCGCCCCGCGGCTGCCGGGTTTCACGGTGGAAGTGCTGCCCGAGATCGACTCCACCAACACCGAGCTGATGCGCCGCGCGCGCAGCGGCCAGGTCGACCCCATCGTGCTGGTCGCTGAATCGCAGACCGCCGGCCGCGGACGCCTGGGGCGCCAGTGGATCAACCAGCCCGGGGATTGCCTGATGTATTCGCTGGGCCTGATGCTGCAGCCCGCCGACTGGTCCGGCCTGTCCCTGGTGGTGGGACTGAGCATTGCCGAGTCGCTGCAGGCCGCGCCCGACGCCAGCGCCCCGCGCCTCGGCGTCAAGTGGCCCAACGACCTGTGGCTGTGGGACGGGCGCAAGCTGGCCGGCACCCTGATCGAAACCGCCAACGTGCCCGCCGACGTACTGGCCCCGGCCCATGGCAGCGGCCCCGGGCCGGCACGCTTTGTCATCCTCGGCACCGGCATCAACGTCTGCCCGCCACCGTCCCGCAGCGACGCCCTGCCCACCCCGGTCGCCTGCCTGCAGGACCTGGACCCGCGCTGGAGCGCCCCGCTGGCGCTGCAGCGATTGCTGCCACGGCTGGTGGAGGACGTGCTGCTGTTCGCCGACCACGGTCTGGCGCCATTCGTGAACCGCTTTGCACACCGCGACGTGCTGCGCGGTCGGGGCGTGCACCTCAGTGATGGCAGCCAGGGCGTGGCCGAAGGCATTGCCGCCGACGGCAGCCTGTTGCTGCGCACCCCCCAGGGACTGCGCCCCGTCATCAGCGGCGATGTCAGCGTGCGCCCGATCGACATGGCCTTGCCCACTGCCCGCCCCTAACCCACGGAGCTGCTGCCATGTTGCGTTTTGCCTTGCTTGTCTTGCTGCTGGCCAATGCGGGTTACCTGGCCTGGACCCAGGGCTGGATGGCGACCCTGGGCTGGACCCCGGCCGTGCAGTCCGAACCCCAGCGTCTGGCGCGCCAGGTGCGGCCCGACGTGCTCAGCGTGGTGCGCGAGCCCACCGTCACGGCGCCCCCTGCGCCTGCACCCCAGGCCGCCCCCGCAGCCCCAACACCGGC
>NZ_JAZHFR010000068.1:0-19835 GCF_036541385.1 Comamonas sp. GCA5
CCGTGGCGGCCAGCTGCTGCGCCATGGCGATCAGGCTGCGGTCGCTGCCGGCGGGGCCCAGCAGCGACAGGCCCAGCGGCGCCCCCTGGCGCCCGGCCAGGGGCAGCGAGATCTGCGGAAAGCCCGACAGCCCGGCGATGCACAGCATCTGCACGGCCTGGTTGCGGTAGTGCTCCAGCGCGGCCTCGTCGGTGCTGCGCAGCGGGGCGATGTCGGGCATGGAGGGCATGACCAGCACGCCGTCCTGGCCCAGCAACTGGCGCAGGTGGGTGGTGAAGCGGGTGCGGAAGGCCTGGGCCTGTTCGACCTGGGCGTCGGTGACGTCCCGGGACCAGGCAAAGCGTTCCTTCACGCCGGGGCCCAGCACGGGGGCGTAGCGTTCGATGAAGGCGCCGTCGGTCATCCAGGCTTCGCGGCCCTGGAGGTAGCGAAAGCTCCAGTACATGGCCTCGAAGCTGTCCAGCGCCACGGTGGTGGGCGCGGCTTCGCCGTACACGGCCTGGACCTGGGCCCGCGCGCTGTCCCAGGCGGGCCGTACGTCGGCGGCGATCAGGCCCCAGACGTCGCTTGGGGTCAGCAGGCGCGGGCGGGCGGGCAGCGGTGCGGGGTCGGCACCCAGCAGCACGTCGCCGACGCGGGCGAAGGTGGTGGCGTCGCGGGCGAACCAGCCGCAGGTGTCGTAGCTGTGGCACAGCGCCAGGGCCGATTGCAGGCTGACGCGGCCGTGCGTGGGGCGGATGCCGTACAGGCCGCAGTGGCTGGCCGGGGCACGCACCGAGCCACCGGTGTCGGTGCCCAGGCAAAGTCGCACAGTCGGCTGGACACGGCCGAGGCCGAACCCGAGGACGAGCCGCCGGTGATGCGCTCCGGCGCTGCGCCGTTGAGCGGCGCGCCGAAGTGGGCGTTGTTGCCGTTCATGGAAAAGGCCAGCTCGTCGGTGACGGTCTTGCCGGCGAAGGCGGCGCCGGCATCCAGCAGCTTTTGCACGGTGGGCGCGGTCTGGGTCTTGGTGCCCGACAGGGCCAGCACCAGCGGGTTGCCGCCGCCCGTGGGGTAGCCGGCCACGTCGAACAAGTCCTTGACGCCGAAGTACAGGCCGCTGAGCGGGCCGGTGCTGGCGTGGGGCACGGGCACGTCGGGATAGGGCACGAAGGCGTGGGCGGGATCGTTCAAGGGCATGGCAGGCTTTCCAGAGGACAGGGATACAGACAACGAGCGCGTGAAAACAGGAGCGCATGGCGCGCGCCCATTCGGCATTTCCAGGCGAAAAGGCTTGGAAAGTGCCGTTGGATGAGCGCTAGCTGCTCTTTTTTTATGCAGGGGCGCCACGCAGGCGTTCAGGCCGCCAGCGGTTGCGCAGCGGGCCGCGCGGCTTCGTCGGTGCGCACGCAGCGCGCCAGGTGGCCGGGGGCGATTTCCCGCGCGGCGGGCACGTCCTGCAGGCAGGCGTCGGTGGCCCAGCGGCAGCGTGGGGCAAAGGCGCAGCCGGGGGGGATGGCGGTCAGGTCGGGTGGCGCACCGGGGATGGTCTGCAGCGGCTGGCCGCGTTCCATGGCGCCGTGCGAGCGGCTTTGCAGCAGGGCCATGGTGTAGGGGTGGCGCGGGTGGCGGATCAGCTGCTCGGCCGTGCCTTCCTCGACGATGCGCCCGGCGTACATCACGGCGATGCGGTCGGCCACCTCCACGGCGGCGCCGATGTCGTGCGTGACGAAGATGATGCCCAGGCCCAGGTCGCGCTGCAGCTCGCGCAGCAGCAGCAGGATCTGGATTTGCACCGTGGCGTCGAGCGCGGTGGTGGGCTCGTCGGCCAGCAGCACCTGCGGGTTGCAGGCCAGGGCCAGGGCGATCATGGCGCGCTGGCGCATGCCGCCCGACATTTCGTGCGGATAGGCCTTGAGGCGCTGCGCCGGGCTGGGGATGCTGACGCGCTCGAACAGCTGCAGCGCGCGGGCTTCGGCCTGGGCCTTGCTGGTCTGGGGCTCGTGGCGGCGGATGGCCTCGACGATCTGCGCGCCCACGGGGTAGACGGGGTCCAGGGCCAGCAGCGGGTCCTGGAAGATCATGGCGCAGGTCTTGCCGCGAAAGCCGGGCAACTCGCGCTCGCGCAGGGCCAGCACGTCATGGCCGGCGACCTGCACCTTGCCTTGCATGGACGTCTTGCGCTCGGGGTGCAGGCGCAGCAGGGTGCGCAGGGTGACGCTTTTGCCCGAACCCGATTCGCCGATCAGGGCCACGGCTTCGCCCGGGCGCACGGACAGGCTGACGCCGCTGACGGCCTGCACCGGTTTCTTGCCACCGGTGAACTGGATGTTCAGGTCTTCGATCTGTACCAAGGGGGTCATGGTCGTCTCCGGGGTTCAAGCCGCCAGGGCGGGCTGATCGGCCGTGGCCAGGGGGTGGCCGCTGCTGAATTCGTGCACCAGGCAGCGTGCGTGGTGGTGCAGTTGCACGTCCGAGATCGTGGGCACGCGCTCGGCGCACACTGCGGCAGCCTGCGGGCAGCGCGGGTGGAAGCGGCAGCCCGTGGGCGGGTTGATGGGGTTGGGCGGGTCGCCCGCCAGTGGCGCACGCTGGGTGCGGTGGGCGGGGTCCATGGATGGCACGGACGACAGCAGCGCCTTGGTGTAGGGGTGGGCGGGCTGGGCAAACAGGCTGTTCGAAGGCCCGATCTCGGCCACCTGGCCCAGGTACATGACCATCACCCGGTCGCTGATGTAGTGCACCACGCCCAGGTCGTGGCTGATGAAGACATAGGTCAGGCCGAACTCGCGCTTGAGGTCGGACAGCAGGTTCAGCACCTGGGCCTCGACCGACTTGTCCAGGGCGGAGACGGCCTCGTCCAGGATCACCATGCGCGGCTGCAGGGCCAGGGCGCGGGCGATGTTGATGCGCTGGCGCTGGCCGCCGGACAGCTCGTGCGGGTAGCGTTCGGCGAAGCGGTTGGGGGCCAGGCCCACGCGGTCCATCAGGTGGTGGGTGCGGGCGATGGCTTCCTTTTTGGACACGCCATGCACCTGGGGACCGAAGGCGATGGAGTCCTCGATCGTCAGGCGCGGGTTCAGCGAGGCATAGCTGTCCTGGAACACCATCTGCACCTGGCGGCGGAATTCCTTGAGTGGCAGGTCGCGCGAGCCTACGGTGCGGCCGTCGAAGATCAGCTCGCCCGCTGTCGGGTCCATCAGGTGCATCAGCAGGCGGGCCGTGGTGGATTTGCCGCAGCCCGATTCGCCGACCACGCCCAGGGTTTCGCCCTTGAGCACCTCAAAGTCCACGCCATCGACGGCGCGCACGGTGGCGCCGTTCTTCAGCGGAAAGTGCTTGGTCAGCCCGCGGATGGTGAGCAGCGGTTGGGCGGGGCCGCCCACGTCGGGAAGGGTGGTGTGCAAGCGCATGGGTTTACCCCTTGTTGTCCATGGCCGAACGCAGGCCGTCCGACAGCAGGTTGAACGAGATCGAGGTGATGAAGATCATCACGCCGGGCAGGGCGGCCACCCAGGGCTGGGTGTAGATGGCGGTGCGCAGGGTGTTGAGCATCAGGCCCCATTCGGGCTCGGGGGGCTTGACGCCCAGGCCCAGGAAGGACAGGCCCGAGGCCAGGATCATGGACACCGCGATCAGGCTGGTGGCGTAGACAAAGATGGGCCCCAGCACATTGCCCAGCACGTGCACGCGCACGATGGTGAAGGCGCTGGCGCCGGTGGCACGCGCGGCTTCCACATAGTCGCGGTTGCGCGCCTGGGCGGTCACGCTTTCGGCCACGCGGGCGATCTGCGGGATGAAGACGATGGTCAGCGACACCAGGGAGTTGACGATGCCCGCGCCCAGGGCGCCCGACAGGGCGATGGCCAGCAGCACCGAGGGGAAGGCGTAGAACACGTCGATGGTGCGCATGATCACGGTGTTGGTGCGCCCGCCGGCATAGCCCGCCAGGATGCCGATGCCGGTGCCAATCACAAAAGCCATCAGCACGGGCGTGATGCCCATGAACAGCGACAGCCGCGCACCCACCATCAGGCGCGACAGCAGGTCGCGCCCCAGCTCGTCGCTGCCCAGGGGCAGGCCTTCCGTGCCGATGGGTTTGAGGCGCTTGATGATGGATGTGGCATAGGGGTCGGCCGGGGCCAGCCAGGGGGCCAGCAGGGCCATCAGGATCAGCAGGGCCACCACGGCGGCGGCGCCCATGGCCACGGGGTCGCGCGCCAAGCGCTGCAGCACCGAGGCCCAGTAGCCGCGCGAACGTTGCTCCGGCAGCGGCTGGACCGCGGCGGCTGCATCGGGGGAGAGGGACAGGCTGGACATGGGGAGGGGTTCCTTCAAGGGTCAGCGCGCAATGCGGGGGTCAAGCAGGGTCTGCACCACGTCGACCAGCAGGTTGAGCAGCACGAAGAACACCGCCAGCACGAGGATGGAGCCCTGCAGCAGGGGCAGGTCGCGCTGGAAGATGGCCTGGTTCAGCAGGAAGCCAGTGCCGGGCCAGGAGAACACGGTCTCGATCAGGATGGAGCCGCCCAGCAGGTAGCCCAGTTGCAGGCCCATCACGGCCAGGGCCGTGGGCGCGGCGTTCTTGAGCACGTGGCGGAAGATGCCCAGGTGGGTCAGGCCCTTGGCCTTGAGGCCGACGATGAACTCCTGGTCCAGCAGCTCGGCCACCAGGGCACGCACGGTGCGCGCGATGATGCCCATGGGGATGACCGACATGGTGATGGCCGGCAGGATCATGAACTGCACGTGCTCCCAGTCCCAGACCCAGTCGCCCGAGCCACCAGGCCCGGCGCCCGTGGCGGGCAGCCACATCAGTTGGGACGAGAAGAGGATGACCATCACCATGCCCAGCCAGTAGTGGGGCACGCTGACGCCCAGCACCGACAGCACGGAGCACAGGCGGTCCATCACGGAGTTGCGGAAGTAGCCCGCCACAAAGCCGAACAGGCAGCCCAGCACGAAGCCGATCAGCGTGGCCACCACGGCCAGGCGCAGGGTGTTGACCACGGCGGTCATCACCTCGGTGGCGACGGGGCGGCTGGTGGCGATGGACTGGCCCAGGTCGCCCTGCAGGGCGCGCCAGACCCAGCGCAGGAACTGCTCGGGCAGGGGCTGGTTGAAGCCATACAGCTCGCGCATCTGCGCCTGCAGCTCGGCCGAGGCGTCGGCCGGCAGGATGGACACCAGGGGATCGCCCGGCGCGATGTGGACCAGGGCAAAGCACAGCAGGGCCACGCCCAGCATGATGGGCAGGGTGTAGAGAACGCGTCGCAACAGGTAGTTCAGCATGGGGTGTGGCGTCGTGGGGGTTCAGGAAGGTCCACGTCCGTGCGCAGGGCGCAACGCGGGGCGGACCGGGCCGGACCTGGGGCCCGGCCCGGCGGCGGCTTACTTCAGGGTCATGGTGGCGATGTCGATGAACCAGCTTTGCGGCTGGACCACATTGCCCACCTTGGCCGACATGGCGCGCGGGCCCACGTCGTGCGCCACGAACAGGAAGGGCGACTCGTCCACGACCAGGGTGTGCAGCTCGGCCAGGGCCTTGTCACGTTCCTTGGCGTCGAAGGTGGTGCGCGCCTTGTCCACCACGGCATCCACCTTGGGGTTGCTGTAGAAGCCCCAGTTGTTGGACAGCGGCGGGAAAGACTTGGTGCTGACGAAGCGCACCATGGCAAAGAACGGGTCCATGGTGGCGGCCGTCACGTTGGTGGCGCTGGCCTTGTTGGCGCCGGGGTCCTTGGCGCCCAGGCGCCAGCCCGAGAACAGGGTGTTCCACTCGACCACGTCGAACTGCACATCGAAGTGGCATTGCTTGAGGGTTTCCTGGATGAACTCGTTCATCGGCAGCGGCTGCATCTGGCCCGAGCCGGAGGCCGAGGTCTGGATCTTGACCTTCAGCGGCTTGGCGGCCGTGTGCCCGGCCTGCTCCATCAGGGCCTTGCCGGCGGCCACGTCGTACTTGATCTGGAAGCTGGGGTTGCCGCGCCAGGGGTGGCCGGGTTCGAAGATGCCGGTGGCCGGCTCCATCATGCCGCCCAGCAGCTGCTTCATGCTGGCGCGGTCCACGCACAGGTTGGCGGCGTGGCGCACGCGCTTGTCCAGCCAGGGCGAACCTTCGACGAAGGAGAACTGCCAGGGCCAGATGTGGGGCTGCAGGTTGGAGTAGACCTTGAAACCGCGGCCCTTGAGGGCGTCCAGCGCGTCGGGCGCGGGGGCTTCGATCCAGTCCACCTGGCCGCTCATCAGCGCGGCGGTGCGCGAGTTGGCCTCGGGCAGGGGCAACAGCACCACGCGGTCGATGGTGGGGGTGCGCTTGGGGTCCCAATAGGCGCTGTTCTTCACCATTTCAAAGCGCTCGCGCGCCACAAAGCGTGCGGCCTTGAACGGGCCGGAGCCGGCCGGGTCGGCGGCAAACGCAGTCCACGCGGCCTTGCTGCGTTCGGCCTTGCCGCTCACCGTGGCGGGCACGGCCGCCAGCTTCTTGGCCCAGTGGGCGGGCGAGGCCATGAACAGGTTGGTCAGGTTGATGGGCAGGAAGGCATCGGGCTCGGAGGTGGTCAGCTCCACCGTCAGGTCGTCGATCTTCTTGGCCGTGCGCAGCGTGGGCATGCGCGAGGCGGTCACCCCCACCTGGGCGGGGTCGTACTGTTCGGCCTCCTTGTCCAGCACCTTGCCCACGTTCCAGACCACGGCGTCGGCGTTGAAGGCGCTGCCGTCGTGGAACTTCACGCCGGGGCGCAGCTTGAACACCCACTTGGTCTTGTCCTTGTCGTTCACCGCCCAGGACAGGGCCAGGCCGGGGATCAGTTCGCTGGGCTTGTCGGCCTTGCTCAGGTCCCAGTGGGTCAGTGCGTCGTACAGCGGAATGCCGGTGAAGCGGTTGCCTTCAAAGCCCTGGTCCGGCTGGCCCGAGGTGCGGGGGATGTCGCCAGCGGTCATGGCGATGCGCAACACCTTGTCCTGCGCCATGGCGCTGCTGGCGCCACCGGCCAGGGTCATGGCCACAGCCAGCGTCAGCCCGTGGAGTGCCGGGCGGGAAACAGAGAAAGCAGAAGACTTGCGCATGGGAGACCTTTCCATCAGAGGGTTGGGGTAAGCCTCGCAATGCAAGCGCCGTGCCATATCGTGAATATCGTTTATCGATACGCATTGCTGCGTGTTCGATGTGAATTGGCATGTTTTGTGCGATTTAGGCGGCTCTCATTTCTTTGTCTCTTGCCGGGAGCCTGCCCATGAACCCCTCCGCCGCGCAGCTGCGCATCGATGACCAACGCCTGTGGCAGTCCCTGATGGACCTGGCCGCCATCGGCGCCACCCCCAAGGGCGGTGTCTGCCGCATCGCCCTGACACCCGAAGACCAGCAGGGCCGCGACCTGGTGGTGCAGTGGTTCCAGCAGGCCGGGCTGAGTGTGCGCGTGGACGAGGTCGGTAATGTCTTTGGCCGCCGCGCGGGCACTGACCCGCAGGCCCGCGCCGTGGCCACGGGCAGCCACATCGACACCCAGCCCACGGGCGGCAAGTTCGATGGCAACTATGGCGTGATGGCCGGCCTGGAGGTGGTGCGCACCTTGAACGCCCACGGCATCCAGACCCGCGCACCGATCGAGGTGGCGTTCTGGACCAACGAGGAGGGCACGCGCTTCACCCCGGTGATGATGGGCTCTGGTGCATTTGCAGGCGTTTTTGGTGCAAAAGACATGCACTTGCAACAAGATGGCGCAGGCATCAGCGTGGGCGAGGCCTTGCAGCGCATTGGCTACCTGGGTGATGTGGCCTGCGGCGCGGTGCCCGGCGGTGCCTTTGCCGCCTACTTCGAGGCCCACATCGAGCAAGGCCCGGTGCTGGAAGCCTATGACAAGCCCATCGGCATCGTCAGCGGCGCCCTGGGCCAGCAGTGGTACGACGTGACCGTGACCGGCATGGATGCGCATGCCGGCCCCACGCCCATGGAACTGCGCCACGACGCCCTGCTGGCGGCCGCGCGCATGGTGGAGGCCGTGAACCGCATCGCCCTGGACGAGGCCCCGCACGGCCGTGGCACCGTGGGCCATGTGCAGGTGCTGCCCAATTCGCGCAACGTGATCCCGGGGCAGGTCAAGTTCACCGTGGATTTCCGCAACCTGTCGCAAGCCGGGCTGGACCGCATGGATGCCGCCATGCGCCAGCAGTTTGCGGCGCTGGCCGCACAGTGCCAGTGCACGGTGGAGATGGCGCAGGTGGTGAAGTTCGAGCCCTGCGTGTTCGACCTCGATTGCGTGGCCAGCGTGCGCCAGGCCGCCACGCAGCTGGGCTATGCCCACATGGAGGTGGTCAGCGGGGCCGGGCACGACGCCGTGTATGTCAACCAGGTGGCGCCGACGGCCATGATCTTCGTGCCCTGCAAGGACGGCATCAGCCACAACGAGATCGAGGACGCCCAGCCCGCACACCTGGCCGCCGGCTGCAACGTGCTGCTGCACGCCATGCTGGCGCGGGCCGGCGTGGCGTGAAGCCGCGCTGCCCCCCTGGGACCGGGCTTGCATGCCCAGCCGGCACCTGCCTGGCAGGTGCATCCCCAGGAGTTGACATGCCGGCCACCCACCACGTCCTCATCATCAACCCGAACACCTCGCGCAGCGTGACCGAGCGCCTGCTGTCCCAGCTGTCGCCGGGCTTGCCCGAGGTGCAGCTGCACGGCGCCACGGCCCTGTTCGGGGCGGCGTACATCGCCGACGAATACAGCTATTGCGTGGCCGGCCACGCGGTGCTGGATGCCTGGGCGCGTGCCCAGCCGCTGGCGCCGCCAGGCGGCTACCACGCCGTGCTGGTGGGCTGTTTCGGGGACCCGGGCCTGCCGGCCTTGAGCGAGGTGGCGGGCATCCCGGTGCTGGGGCTGGCGCAGGCTGCGGTGCAGGCCATGGCGCGCCAGGGCTGGCAGCGCGTGGCCATCGTCACCGGTGGCGAGAAATGGCAGCCCATGCTGGAGCGCTGGAGCCGCGCGGCCGGCCATGACGGCCCCGGCGCCGCGCTGCAGATCGTGCAGGTGCGCACCCTGACGGCCACCGGCCTGCAGATGATGCAGTCGCCGGACCGCACGGCCCAGGCACTGGCCCAGGCCAGCGCCGAGAGCCTGCAGGGCACGGATGCGCAGGCCGTGCTGCTGGGCGGTGCCGGCCTGGCGGGCATGGGCGAGCGCGTGCGCGCCATCACCGGCCTGCCGGTGTGGGACTGTGTGGAGGCCGCCCAGCAATCCCTGCTGCACATGCTGGCCACAGCGAACCGGCGCGCGGCCGTGGCCTGATCCGCCTACAGCGGCGCCAGCCGCGAAATGGCGCGTGCGCACTCCACCACCAGCGGGGCCAACCGGGCCTGGGCGTCGTCCATGCGCCAGCGGCTTGTGGGCGGGGCAACGTGGACGGCGCCCACCACCTGGCCGCGCAGGTTCAGCACCGGGGCGGCGATGCCCATGTCACCCAGGAACAGCTCTTCGCAGTTGGTGGCATAGCCCGTGTCGCGGCAGCGCTGCAGCCGCTCAAGGATGTCGGGGACCTGGGTCAGGGTGGCGCGGGTGCGCGCGGGGCGGGGCATGCGCTCCAGCCAGGGTTGCGCCTGCGCGTCGGGCCATTGGCTCAGGTAGGCGCGGCCGCAGCTGCTGGCGTACATCGGCACCTGGGTGCCCACGGGGGTCAGTACGGGGATGTGCTGGGTGGTCAGCACCTGGGCCAGGTACACCATGTGGTCGCCGTTGGGCTCGGTCAGCGTGGCGGTCTCGCCGCTGTCACGCGCCAGCTGGGCCAGGTAGCTGTGGGCCGCGGCAATCAGCGGGTGGGCTTCGAGGTAGTTGAAGCCCAGCTCCACCACGCGCGGCAGCAGGCCAAAGCGCTGGGTGCTGGGGTGCTTGCCGATGTAGCCCAGCCGCTGCAGGGTGTGGACCGAGCGCTGGGCCGAGGCCTTGGTCATGCCGGTGCGCGCGGCGATGTCCCCCAGGGTGAGGCTGCGGTGGCCGGCCTGGAAGGCGCACAGCACCTGCAGGCCCTTGGCCAGCGACTGGTTGAACAAGGCATCCGGTGTGGCAGTGGGTTCGGGTGGCAACATGGGCGCACGCAGGGTGGAGTGACCCAGGCACCAGCAAGAAACAAACCAGATCGGCCGTGCCCGTGCTATTTAAAAAAGGAGCGGCCAGCGCCGGTTTTGCAAGAATTTCAAGCTGATTGATGCCTGAGGTCCTTGTTGCACCCGCGCCAACCGCTCCTGTTTTGTCAGCGGCTGCTGGGGAAGCTGAACACCGCGCCTTCGCGCACGCCGGCGCTGGGCCAGCGCTGGGTGATGGTCTTGCGCTTGGTGTAAAAGCGCACCGCATCGGGGCCGTAGGCGTGCAGGTCGCCGAACAGGCTGCGCTTCCAGCCGCCGAACGAGTGGTAGGCCACGGGCACGGGCAGCGGCACGTTCACGCCCACCATGCCGACCTGGATGTGGTCGGTGAAGTAGCGGGCGGCCTCGCCGTCGCGGGTGAAGATACAGGTGCCGTTGCCGTATTCGTGGTCGTTGATCAGCTGCATGGCTTCTTGCAGGGTCTTGACGCGCACCACGCCCAGCACGGGGCCGAAGATTTCTTCCTGGTAGATCTTCATGCCGGGCTTGACGTGGTCGAACAGGCAGGCGCCCAGGAAGTAGCCTTCCTCGTGGCCTTGCACCTTCACGCCGCGGCCATCGACCACCAGCGTGGCGCCTTCTGCCACGCCGCTGTCCACATAGGCCTTGACCTTCTCGAAGTGCGGCTGGGTCACCAGCGGGCCCATGTCGTTGCCGTTGTCGGTGCCGGGGCCGACCTTCATCTTGGCGATCTCGGTCTTCAGGCCGGCGATCACCGCGTCACCCACGGCATCGCCCACGGCCACCAGCAGCGGGATGGCCATGCAGCGCTCGCCGCACGAGCCGTACGCCGCGCCCATCAGCGCGCTGACGGCGTTGTCCACATCGGCGTCGGGCATCAGCACGGCGTGGTTCTTGGCGCCGCCCAGGGCCTGCACGCGCTTGCCGTGCTTGCAGCCTTCGGCGTAGATGTATTCCGCAATCGGCGTGGAGCCGACAAAGCTCACGGCCTTGACGCGTGCGTCGCGCAGCAGCGTGTCCACGGCGGTCTTGTCGCCGTTGACCACGTTGAGCACGCCGGGCGGTAGGCCGGCTTCCAGCGCGAGCTGGGCGATGAACAGGGTGGACGAGGGGTCGCGCTCCGAGGGCTTGAGCACGAAGGTGTTGCCGCAGGCCACGGCCATGGGCCACATCCACAGCGGCACCATGGCGGGGAAGTTGAAGGGCGTGATGCCGGCGGTGACCCCCAGCGCCTGGAATTCGCTCCAGCTGTCGATGCCGGGGCCCACGTTGCGGCTGTGCTCGCCCTTGAGCAGCTCGGGCGCGTAGCTGGCGTATTCCACGTTTTCGATGCCGCGCTGCAGCTCGCCGTGGGCATCGGCCAGCACCTTGCCGTGCTCGGCGGTGATCATCGCGGCGATCTTGTCGGCGTGCTCTTCGAGCAGCTGCTTGAACCTGGACATCACGCGCGCGCGCTTGAGGGGCGGCGTGGCACGCCAGGCGGGGAAGGCCGCCTCGGCCGAGGCGATGGCGGCCTCGACGGTGGCCTGGCTGGCCAGGGCCACGCTGGTGGTCGATTGGCCCGTGGCGGGGTTGAACACCGGCTGTGTGCGCTCGGTGTCGGCCACGATCTGGCCGTCGATCAGGTGGCCGATGGTCGAGGTGATGGAGGAATCCTTGTGCATGGGGTGGTGCTCCAAAAAGGCTGCAGCGCAGATGATGGTGCGTCAGCAGCTATGGTTTCAGGGGAGTGGGCCAGTATCCGCAGCGCGCCGGCTGCGGGCCAGCGCCTGCGGGACAGTGGCGCTGGGCCCAGCCTGCGGGTTTACGCGGTGGTGTTCAGCGTCTCGCCCAGGGCGTTGACCAGGCTGTCGATTTCCGCGGGCGTGCTGATGAAGGGTGGTGCCAGCTGGATGGTGTCGGCGCCGTAGCGCACGTAAAAGCCCTTGTCCCACATCGCCATGGCGATCTCGTAGGGGCGCTTGGCGGGCTCACCCGGCAGTGGGGCGATGCTGAAGCCGGCGGCCAGACCGAAGTTGCGGATGTCGGCCACGTGCTGGCAGCCGCGCAGGCTGTGCACGGCCTGCTCGAAATGCGGGGCCAGGGCGCGCACGCGGCCCGGCGCGTCCTCGCGCTCCAGCAGGTCCAGCGCGGCCAGGCCGGCGGCGCAGGCCACGGGGTGGGCCGAGTAGGTGTAGCCGTGGGCAAACTCCAGCATGTACTCGGGGCCACCAGCGGCCATGAAGGTGTCGTAGATCTCCTTGCGCACCACGCAGCCGCCCAGGGGCTGGGCGCCGTTGGTGACCTGCTTGGCGAAGTTCAGGATGTCGGGCGTGACGCCAAAGACCTCCGAGCCCGTCCAGCCGCCGCAGCGGCCAAAGCCGGTGATGACCTCGTCAAAAATCAGCAGGATGTGGTGCTGGGTGCAGATCTCGCGCAGGCGCTGCAGATAGCCGGCCGGTGGAATCACCACGCCGGCCGAGCCGGAAAACGGCTCGACGATCACGGCGGCGATGGTGCTGGCGTCGTGCAGGGCGATCACGTCCAGCAGGCGATCGGCCAGCGCGCGGCCGTCGAGGTCGGGCATGCCCCGGCAGAACGAGCCGGCCGGAGGCTGGGTGTGGGGCAGGTGGTCGGCTTCAATCCCCTGACCGAACAGCTTGCGGTTGCCGGCCAGGCCGCCGACCGAGATGCCGCCGTAGTTCACGCCGTGGTAGCCCTTTTCGCGGCCGATCAGGCGGGTCTTACCGGCCTGGCCCTTGGTGCGCCAGTAGGCGCGGGCCATCTTCAGCGAGGTGTCGGCGGCCTCGGAGCCCGAGCCGGTGAAGAACACGTGGTCCAGGCCGGCCGGCGTCAGCTCCACCAGCTTGTTGGCCAGGGCGAACGAGGCCGGGTGGCCAAACTGGAAGGCGGGCGCATAGTCCAGCTGCAGGGCGGCCTGGCCCACGGCCTGGGCGATCTCCTGGCGGCCATGGCCCAGGCCCGTACACCACAGGCCCGACAGGCCATCAAAAATCTTGCGGCCGGCGCTGTCGTGCAGGTAGGCGCCCTGGGCGCCGACGATCATGCGCGGCTGGGCCTTGAAGTTGCGGTTGCCGGTGAAGGGCATCCAGTGCGCTTCCAGCCAAGCGGCGTCCTGGCGGGTGGCGGTCGTGGCAGATGGGGCGGTGTCGGTGAAGTCCATGGCAATTTCCTCGGGCAAACGCTGTGCTGGAGGCCATTGTTGGAGGTGGCGACGTTTTCTTGAATAGTCGTACATCCATGTTTACTTGCGCAATCTTGCAAGTAATGGGTGCATGTGTGCTGTGATGGCCGTGCCCTGCTGCAACCCACCTCAACATCGGGTGCACGGGGCGGCAGCCCCCGACACCGACGGTGCAGGCCCAGCGCGGCGGGATGAGGCCGTCGCCGCGCCTAGCGGCGCTGCTCCAGCGCCAGGCGCACGGCCAGACCGGCCAGCACCGTGCCCATGACCCATTTCTGGGCCCGCAGCCACTGCGGGTTGCCCTGGAACCAGCGGGCGATGTGCGCGGCGAACAGCGTGATCAGCAGGTTGACGCTGAAGCTGGTGGTGATCTGGACCATGCCCAGCGTCATGCTTTGCCAGAACACCGAGCCGTGCGCGGCGCTGACGAACTGCGGAAAGATGGACAGGTAGAACATCGCCACCTTGGGGTTGAGGATGCTGGTGAACGGGCCCATGGCAAACAGCCTGCGCGGCGATGCGGCCGGCAGGGGCAGGGTTGGGTCGAAAGGCGAGGCCCCACCGGGCCGGACGGCTTGCCAGGCCATCCACAGCAGGTAGGCAGCCCCGGCCCATTTCAGCACTTCAAACGCCAGCGGCACGGCCATGAACAGCGCGGTGATGCCCAGGCTGGCCGCCAGCATGTGCACGCCAAACCCCAGCACCACGCCGGCCAGCGAAATGACGCCGGCGGCGCGCCCCTGCAGAGGGAGCGCGAGATCAGGTACAGCATGTTGGGCCCCGGGGTCAGGACCAGCAGCAGGGAGGCGCCGGCGAACACCAGCAGATCGTGGACGGGCATCATGGTGGGCCGCAGCGCGCAAGACAGGGTGTTCGATGACACCAGGGGGCCGGGCCGCCTGGCAAGCCGCCGTGCAACCAGCCGTTGTCCGCTGGGGTGCCGCCATGGCGACCTGCGGCCCACCGCTAGGCAGCTGGTGCAAAAATTGCTCTAATCCCAGCCATGACGCCACGGCCTGCTCCCATTTCTGCATCGGACCTCCGCCCACCCAGCGCTTTGGCGGACGGGGGCACGCCGGCGCCCCTGGGCCGCTCGCGGGCGGTGTTGGGCCAGCTCAGCGACATGGACCTGCGCCTGTTGCGCATCTTCAAGAGTGTGGTGGAGTGCGGCGGCATGTCGGCCGCCGAGCTGGAACTGAACATCAGCGCCTCCACACTCAGTCGCCACATGAAGGACCTGGAGGAGCGCCTGGGCCTGGTGCTGTGCCGTCGTGGGCGCGCCGGCTTCGCCCTCACGCCCGAGGGCGCGCAGGTCTACGAGGCCACCTTGCAGCTGCTGGGCGGGGTGGGCCTGTTTCGCAGCCGCATCCATGCCATCCATGACCGCATGGGTGGCAGCCTGGAAATCGCTGTGTTCGACAAGACCGTGACCAACCCGCAGGCGCACATCGATCGGGCCCTCCAGGCCTTCCACCAGCAGGCGCCGGACGTGGAGATCCAGCTGCATGTGACCCACATGCACGAGATCGAGCGGGGCCTGATGGACGGGCGCTTCCAGGTGGGCGTGATCCCCGCGCACCGCAGCTCGGGCAGTCTGGTGTACCGCGACCTGTTTGCCGAGCACATGCTGCTGTACTGCGGCCCCGGCCACCCCCTGTACGGCGCTGACCACAGCCAGCTGGACTGGCCGCACCTGCAGGCACATGCGTTCGCGGGGCTGGGCTACCACTCGCCCAACATGGAGCTGGCCCACCGCGTGGGCCTGCGCCGCAGGGCCACCGGCTTTGACCAGGAGGCGATTGCCACCCTGGTGCAGACCGGCTGCTACCTGGGCTTCCTGCCCGACCACTACGGGCGTCTGCTGCAGACCACCGGCCGGTTGCAGGCGATTGCGCCCGAGCGCTTTCACTACGACTGCCAGTTCGTCGCCATGTGGCGCCTGTCGCCGGCCCCCAGCCGTGCGGCGCAGGTCTTCATCGATTGCCTGGTGCAGGCGCACGCGGGCTAGGCGCCGGGTGTTGCCGGCATGGCCGGGGCACCGTTCACGATCAGCACCGGCAGTGTGGCGCGGCGCAAGACCTGGTCGGCCACGGAGCCCAGCAGCACCGATTCGGCCGCCGTCAGCCCGTGCGATCCGACCGCAATCCCCAGGCTGCCGAGCCTGTGTGCCAGGCCCACGATCTCGTCCGCAGCTTCGCCCATGAGGACATGCAGGTTCCACGGGATGGACGCCATCTCCAGCAGGCGGCGCGTGGGGGCCGTGGTGGCCCAGCCGCCGCGTGCCAGTTCGGTTTCTGCGGCTTCCTTGCTCAGCCAGGACTGCACGTGCACCAGATCAATGCCGCTGCCTTGACCCAGGGCCACCAGGTGGGCCGCCGCCTGCACGGCGTGCAAGGCACAGGCCGAGCCATCGACCGCCACCAGCCAGCGCGCACTGCCGGCCTGCTGGCCTTCTGCCGTGCCCAGCCATGCCACGGCGACGATCCGGCCCAGGCCATCACGCTGGATCTGATCGGGAGTGGGGATGCGGTCGTGATCGTGGGACGTGGACTGGGTCATAGCGCACTCCGGGTTTTGCGGTGGGAGAGGTGCATGCTCAGCAGCACCGAGGCCAGAACGATGGACCCGACGATCACCAGCGACCACTGCACCGGCATGTGGAACCAGGGCATGGCCAGCATCTTGCCGCCGATATAGATCAGCACCAGGGCCAGGCCGTACTTGAGCAGGTGGAAGCGCTCGGCCATGTCGGCCAGCAGGAAGTACAGCGCCCGCAGACCCATGATGGCGAAGATGTTGGACGTGAACACGATGAAGGGGTCGGTGGTCACGGCGAAGATGGCCGGGATGCTGTCGACGGCAAACACCAAGTCGCTGGCTTCGATCATCATCAGCACCAGGAACATCGGCGTTGCGTAGCGCAGGCCGTCGATGCGCACGAAGAAGGCCTGCCCATGAAAACCGGGCGTGATGCGCATGTGGCCGCGCAGCCAGCGCAGCAAGGGGTTCTTTTCCAGGTCCGGTTGCTGGTCGGTCATGACCAGCATCTTGACCCCGGTGACCACCAGCAGCAGGCCGAAGACATAGAGCACCCAGGCAAACTGCGACACCAGCCAGATACCGCCCAGGATCATGACCGCACGCATCGCGATGGCGCCGAGCACGCCATACAGCAGCACGCGGCGCTGCAGCTCCGGCGGCACAGCGAAGTAGTTGAAGATCATCACGAAGACAAACATGTTGTCGACCGACAGGGCCTGCTCGATGAGGTAGCCGGTAAAGAACTCCAGCGCCTTGCGGTTGGCGATCTCGCGGCCAGCCGTGCCATCCAGGTACCACCACCACAGGGCGCCGAAGGTAATGGCCAGGGCCATCCAGGTGGCGGTCCAGCAGGCCGCTTCCCGCGCGGAAACGCGGTGCGCCTTGTTGCCACCTAGCACGAACAGGTCCAGCAGCAGCATGGCCAGCACGAAGGCGATGAATCCGGCCCACATCGGGCCGGTGGCCAGGGATTCGATGTTGCTCATGGGCAGGCTCCCGATAGGGGGTTGGACGTTGGCAGCACCGGCATGGCGCGGCGGGTGTCAGCCGCCGCGGTGGATGGGCTCAGTTCGCGGCCATCCACAAGGCCAGTAGGCCCGCCCCCGTACCGACACCGGCCGGAATGCCCACGCGCTCCAGCCGCGAGGCCGCTTCGCCTGCGATCACCTCCACGGGCACGCTGGTGCGCTCCAGCACCTGGTTGGTGACCGAGTTCTCGACCAGCCTGACCAGGGAACTCTTGCGCGCTGTACCCATGACGATGGCATCGCACTGCAGCCGGCGTGCGGTCTCGACAATGCAGTCGACCCTGTCGCCCACTTCGCAATGCACGGTGTAGGCAATCCCGGCGCTGTCCAGCAACTGCCGCGCCGGCGCCAGTGCCTGCCGGGCCTGTTCCTGGTGGAACTCCATCCGGCCTTCATCGCTGCTGTGGTCGCTGATGAATTTCGAGAAGGGCGGCTGCACGTTGAGCAGATGGATGTCGAGTTCGCGGTGCTTGCTGCATTCGCTGATGACGTGGCGTACCGCGCATTGCGAACTGGCGGAACCATCCGATGGGACAAGGACTTTCAACATGGCACGTCTCCTTGAAATGGGGCGGTCTGTCAGGAACATCGCGTGCAGGTCCGGTGGTGGTCCAAGGGCTGTGCCGTGGCAAGGTCACCGGTCTTGCACAGAATGCAGCCCCACGATAGCGGGGCACCGGATTTGTAAAAGCAGATAATTGGGAAACCTCAGTTCTGGAAAACCGAACCATGGGCACAGGCTTCAGTTACCGGCATCTGTACTACTTCTGGGTGGTCGCCAAGGAGGGGGGCATGGCCCGCGCCGCAGCCCGCCTGGGCATGGCCGTGCAGACCGTGAGCACCCAGGTGCGCGAGCTGGAGCGTTCGCTGGGCTATGCCTTGTTCAAGCCCGCCGGGCGGGGCGTGGCGCTGACGGAGGCCGGCATCGCCGCCATGCGCCAGGCCGAGCAGATTTTCCAGTTGGGGGAACAGCTACCCGACGTCGTGCGTGACGCCGTGGGTTCGCCCTCGGTGCGGCTGGTGATCGGCATTTCCGATGAGCTGCCCAAGCTGGCGGTCCGCAGCCTGATCCAGCCGGTGCTGCGCGAGCCCCACCTGCGGCTGCTGTGCCTCGTCGACGAGTTCGAGGACTTGCTGGGCGATCTGGCGCTGCACCGGCTGGACATCGTGCTGGCCGACCGTGCCGCGCCGCCCAATCCCAGCCTGAAGGTGTACAGCCACGCGCTGGGGGCCTCGGCCCTGGCCTGGTACGCGCCCGCCTCGCTGTATGCGACGGCGCGCCGGGGCTTTCCGGATTCTCTGGCGCGCGTGCCCGTGCTGCTGCCCACCACCCACGCGGCCGTGCGCGCCCGGCTGGACCAGTGGTTCGAGCGCCTGGGGATCAAGCCGCACGTGGTGGGTGAATTCGAGGACAGCGCCTTGCTCAAGACCTTTGGTGCCGCCGGCATGGGGGTCTTTCCGATGGCCGGCCTGGTGCACGACGAACTGGTGTCGCGCTACGGGGTGAAGCGCGTGGGCGCCTGCGAAGGCGTCGAGGAGTATTTCTTCGCGATCGGCGCCAACAAGAAGGTGCTGCACCCGTTGGTGCAAAGACTGCTGCCCGCCCAGCGCTAGGAACGCCTGGCACGGTGCGGTGCCTGGCGAGACCGGCAGGGCAGTGCAGCGGGTGAGGACTGAGTGGCCCAAATAAAAAGCGCCGTAAAGGCGCTGGTTTATTGGCTATCTGGCGGAGGCTGTGTCCGTTGAAATCCAGTGCAGATTAGTTCTTTGAAGATCAAATTTGTTTCTTAAGTTTTTGATTTTCAATGGTTTTATGAAAATTCTGGTTCAAATCAGTTCTTTCTAAGTTGTAGCGATCAAAAAATTTATGGTAGAAGGGATGGTAGATAGATTGAGCTGTGATGGGCAGGCATGGACGCCCCCACATGGACTCAACAATCACATCTGTCATGCCAAAAATTGCCAAAGAACTTTCTGCACTTGAGATCAACAGGCTACGTGAGCCTGGTAATCATGCTGTTGGTGGTGTTACGGGCCTCTACCTGTACGTCACTGAGACAGGCACTCGTTCCTGGGTGCTTCGAGCAGTCATCGCCAACAATAGGCGGCACATGGGGCTCGGTGCTTACCCCTCCGTTACTCTTGCCCAGGCAAGAGAAAGTGCCAGAAAGGCCAAAGCGGACATCCTTGCAGGGATTGATCCGATCGCTGAGCGCCAGAAAATCGCAGCCAAGCTCCATGCGGAAAAAACCAGGCAAATCACTTTTGAGCAATCTGCCTTCGCTTACATAGAGGCGCATGGCAAGTCCTGGAAGAACGACAAGCACCGAGCGCAATGGTCTTCGACGTTGATCACATATGCGTTTCCGAAGATCGGAAACCTGCCTGTAAAGGATGTCACGCAAGGCCATGTTCTATCCATCCTTGAGCCTATATGGGCACAGAAAAATGAAACCGCTTCCCGCTTGAGGGGGCGGATTGAAGCGGTCTTGGATTGGGCCACCGTCAAGAAGTACCGGGAAGGTGAAAACCCCGCCTTATGGAAAGGACGTTTGGATAAGCTATTGCCAGCTCCCAACAAGATTCAAAAGAAAAATCACCATAAAGCACTACCTATCAATGAACTGCCGTCTTTCTTTAAGAAATTAAAAGAAAAAGAGGGGATCTCCGCTAAAGCTTTGGAGTTCACCATATTGACAGCTGCCCGTAGTGGCGAAGTGCGTGGTGCAAAGTGGTCTGAGATCGACTTCAAACAATGCGTTTGGACCGTTCCCGCTGATCGAATGAAGGCCAGCGCCGAGCATCGAGTGCCTTTAAGTGACCAGGCGATCAAAATTTTGAAAGAGATGCCAAGAATAGATGGCTGTGAATTTGTTTTTCCATCATCCAAGGGAGGATCTCTCTCAGACATGGCACTTCTTACCGTAATGAGAAGAATGTCGCTTGATGCAGTCCCGCATGGCTTTAGATCAACCTTTAGGGATTGGGCCGGAGAGTGTACGAACTAC
>NZ_JAZHFR010000069.1:0-19603 GCF_036541385.1 Comamonas sp. GCA5
CAAGCTACCCCTGATGAAGCGTACTTTGCAGCATTGCCGTTTGCACAAATGCAGGCGGCATAACCCCGGTGATCTCGCTTAGCAACTGGACTCAATTGTTCAAACGACCGGGACCACTTCTGGTCTACGGACTGGCGCTCTATGCGGTGGGCCGCGCCGCCGCCTTGAAGATGAAGGCAGCGCACATCGCTGGTTGGTTGCAAGTCGTGCTTGCGCTTGGCGCGCTTTTGGAGGTCGTTCGGCGGGCAGTTGTGGGAAGTGAGCCGGCGTCCATGCTCATGATGAGTATCGGGCTGGTCGCATTGATCGCCAACGTCACCTGCCTGGTGCTGATCGCCAAGAAGCGGGATCGGGGCGCCCACATGACGGCAAGCTACATTTTTTCTGCGAATGATGTGATCGCAAACGCGGGGGTGATAGTCGCTGGTGTTTTGGTCGCTTGGACGGGCTCCTCGTACCCTGACCTCGTGATTGGCGCAGTCATTGCGCTGATAGTGCTCAGCGGTGCCCGGCGCATCCTGAACCTCCGATAGCCAATCTAGCGGCATCCCACACCGATGCCTAGCCAAGGTGGGATGGCCGGCCGCTTACACTTCAATACCCTGAAAAATAAGAGCGCACTGCGTGCGCTCTTATTGGGATTCAGGCGCCAAAGACTTGAGAACCGAATCTGGATCAGCGCCAAGCGCTCACGGATTGGAGTTCCAGGCCACTCACTTGGCTTCTGCAGGCGCAGGTGCGTGCAATCCATCCCGTTCTTGTTTTGCGGCCTTCTCGCGATGATGGTGCACATCGCCATGCCACAGGGCGCTACGGAGTGCAGTGCGGCTGCACAGTCTCAGTGCATGAAGGTGACTGGTATCTGAAGGTGATTGGGTGGTACGCTTGCCGGCGCTACCACTCGCACGGGATGTGCCGCTGAAGGCGACCCTCGTCCCTCCATCGCAGAGCGCTCCCCACGCTGGACGACACTCACGTCGCTGTGTATCCCGTCGCGTGGTATCTGGATGGCAGCCGCTGTGGCTGCTGCCTGCCGCGCAGTGGCCACTGCAACCTTGCCCAGTTGGCGCCTTGCCGGCTGGGCCTGTGTTTCCTCGCCCCAGGCTGCGAAGCCCGCCGGGCCAAGGCGCATGTTGCACCCCGGCTGCCGCTTTTCTTGACCGTGCAGTCCATGGACCGTCCGATGGCGGAGGGCCCTGCTGCACATTCTGGGTCCGACATGCGATTGAACGACACACTTTCTTCCCACCTGCCTGCCACCGTCCACCGTGGCAGCTTCCGTATTGCCAGCCTGGCCGCGATGGCCTGGCTGGGCCTGGCCGGATCGGCCTGGAGCGCACCACCCACGGTGGATTCCATCGAGGCGCTGCTGGCGGCCACCAAGAGCGAGGCCCTGATTGCCAAGACTGGCGCCGATCTGGAGCGCAACATGCGTGATGCCGTGCAGGCCAGCTTGCAGGGGCGCAAGCCCAGCGAGCGCGAGCAGCAGGTCATCGACAAGATGACCCGCGAGAGCGCGGCCCTCATCCGCCAGGAGCTGAACTGGAGCCACATGCGGCCCATGATGGTCCAGATCTACCAAAGCACGTTCACCCAGGAGGAGGTGGATGGGCAAACCGCCTTCTACCGCACGCCGGTGGGCATGGCCGTGGTGGAGAAGATGCCGGCCGTCATGCAGGCCACCATGGCTGCCACCCAGCAAAGCATGGCCCGGCTCATGCCCCAGTTGCAGGCGATCGCGAAAAAGCACATGGCGGAAGCCCAGGCGGCCGGCGCTGCCGCAGGCACCCCGCCTGCCGGCGCCAAGCCCTAAAAGCCAGTGCGCAGTGGTCTGCGCCCGTGCCATGTGGCCCAGTGCCCCTGGCGCGGACCGGACCCTGTGCATGGGCGTGAGACTGGTGCACGCCTACAGCCCCGCCGCGGTGACGTTGGCGGGGTTTTTCTTGGCTGCGTGGGTGCTATGCCATCATTTCGATAGCTTGAAGCATTGATGAAATAAGCGCTAGCAGCTTATTTCTTGTCAAACACCAAGACGTGTTTCCTGCCGGTACTGCCATGCGCCGGTGCGCACGGCTCCAGCCAATGGGGCTGGGCCGGCATCCCCTGCGGCAGCGGAGCGGGCAGCGCGGATGGGATGCTTTCAGCGCAGCCACAGACAGCACCCGCCGAGGTCCGCACCGCTATGTCAGCGCAGCGCCGGCGGTCAATGTGCGCGCGGACGGATGTGGCACCACAGTCCCTGCAATCGAACCGTGGCCTGCCGAGGCCATGCAGGGTCGTCGTGCGGCTGGCACGGGAATACGGGTTGCGGTGGGCCCACGGCGCGATCAACGCAAGCCTCTGCTTCTGCCACGACCACAGGAACTGGAATGGCGCCTTCCTACCCGACGTCGACCACACTGGCGGTGCGTGCCCCTGCTGTGGTATCAGGCCTGGGGGCGGCTTTGCCCCAGGTGCAGGCGGCCATCGACGAACACATTCACCACCCCGGGTTCAAAGGCGGTCCAGGCTTCGTTCTTGGTCAGCGGTGCGGTCACCACCACGGCCACGCGGTCGTGGGGCGTGGTTTCGCTGGCAAAGTCCACGCTCAGGTCCTCGTCGGCTAGGTGGGCCTGGGCGAAGGGGTGGCGGCGCTCGGTGAAGAACAGGTGGGTGGTGGCGTGGGCCCACAGGGCTTCGCCGTTGGACAGCAGGAAGTTGAAGGTGCCATGCGGCGAAATGCGCCGGGCCAGGTCCTGCAGGGTCAGGGCCAGCTCTGCGATGCTGGGCACGCCGGCGTGGGATTTCCACAGCTCCTGCATGATCCAGCAGAAGGCCAGCTCGCTGTCGGTGTTGCCGACGGGGCGGAAATGGGTGTGCAGCTTGGGCGCGAAGTTCTTCAGATCGCCGTTGTGCGCAAACACCCAGTTGCGGCCCCACAGCTCGCGCACAAAGGGGTGGCAGTTCTGCAGGCTGACCACGCCCTGGGTGGCCTTGCGGATATGGGCAATGACGTGCTTGCTCTTGATGGGGTAGCGGCGGATCAGCTCGGCCACCGGCGAGTCGATGGCGCGTTCATGGTCTACAAACAGCCGCAGGCCCTTGTCCTCGAAGAATGCAATGCCCCAGCCATCGGTGTGATCGCCGGTGTTGCCCGCGCGCTGTGCAAAGCCGCTGAAGCTAAAACGCACATCGGTGGGCGTGTTGCAGTTCATTCCTAACAGCTGGCACATGGGCAGGGGCTTCCAAACGGGCAAGACAACAAAGGGGCATAGCCTAACGCGCGCCGGCGGTTTGTGCAGCAAAGGTGCAGCTTGCCTGCCGGGTTTGTGCCGTAGAGGTGTCTTTGGGTGACGGTGTGGGGCGTCCAGCCGGTCCAAGCCGGGATTGGAGGCAGGGGCTGTAGCAGGCCCGGGGTGCTTAGCCTGGTGGGGTGGACGGACAGTTACCCAGCGGCGGGGCGCGCAGTCCATCAAGGACGGAGCGTGATGCCTGGGCTGTGCGGTTGGCAAAGGCCGGATGCGCAGTCTCGGTGGGTGGAGGTCGCAGGGGCTCAGCGGGGGGCCTCGGGGGGCGGTGGCGTTTGACCGCAGGCCGGGCAGACACAGCGCAGGCCGCGTTCGGCGGCTGGAATGCGTTCGAGCACCGAGGCCGGGATACGGGTCTGCATGCACCAGCAGGTTTCCGGCGGCAATCCGGCCGCGACCGCGCAGGCATTGGTTTGGCCGCACAAAGGGCAGGTCGCAGGGGAGGGGGCGGCAGACATGGCGCCAGTGTATGCCGTGTTCAGCCGCCGCCGGGCGGGACGCGGAAGTTCTCCAGGATGCGCTGCTCGGCCCGTTGCAAGGCCGATTGCAGGCTTTGCTGCCACGCGGGCCGTGGCGGTGCATCCGGGGACCTTGCCTCGGTGGGCGCCGTGGGTGCTGTGGACACAGTGGGCGCGGGGGCGGGTGGCACCGTGGGTAGGTGAGCAGGTGGTTTCAGCATGGAGAAGATGCTCCGGGCTGGCCAAACATCTGTAAAGTTGAATTCAATGAAGATTCAATTCAGGAATTCTGATGCGTAACCTCAACCTCGACCAGTTGCAGACCCTGATCGCCATCGCCGACCTGGGCACCTTTGCCGCGGCGGCGCAGGCCCTGCATCTGGCGCCGCCGACCGTGAGCCTGCACATCAAGGATCTGGAATCGCGCCTGGAGGCGGTGCTGTTGCTGCGGGGGCGCCGGCAGGCCGAGCTGACGCCGGCGGGCCAGGCCCTGGTGGAGCAGGGGCGCAAGCTGCTGGCCGCCAGCGACGATCTGATCGACCTGGTGCAGCGCCGCGCCAGCGGGCGCGAGGGCCTGGTGCGCGTGGGTGTGTCGGCCGGTGTCAGCACCCGGCTGCTGCCCCTGATGCTGGAAGCCCTGGGCCGGCGCAGCCCGGGCGTGGAAGTACGGCTGGAGGCCGTCGGCTCCACCGATGCCATGCAGCGCCTGCAGGCCGGCACGCTGGACATCGCCGTGGTGGCCAGCCCCCAGCCGGCAGCGGCCGACATCGTGCTCACCCCCTGGCGCACCGACCCGATGGTGGCGTTGCTACCGGCGGTCTGGCAAGCGCCGGCGCAGATCACGCCGCAGTGGCTGGCCGAGCGGCGCTGGGCCTCGTTCGCACCGGCCACGCAGATGCATGGGCTGATCTCCGCCTGGTTTGGTCAGGCGGGCTACCATCCGCGCCCGTTCCTGACGCTGACCTACCCGGGTGCCCTCAAAAGCCTGGCTGTCGCCAGCCAGAGTGCGGCGCTGTTGCCGCTGGAAGAAGTCGAGGACCAGCGCCACGTGCCCTGTGTGGACATCCGGCCGCTGCACCCGCCGCTGCTGCGGCCCATGGCCGTGGCCCACCGCCGGCTGCCCGTGCCCCACCCGGCGGTGGAGGCGGTGCTGCAGGTGCTGGCCGCATTTGGCAGTTGAGGGCGCGCCAGGCTGCTGGCGGCGTGCAGTGGTGCATGCGGCAAGGGGGCGTGTGCAGTCCCCATCGCCCGTGTGGGCCCGCCCGCGGCGGGCGGCATCCCCGTGCGGCCAAAGATTGGAATGAAATGCCGCACATACGCAGGCGGGGTGAGCGCGGATAGCTATGGTTTTTGGGTCTGTGGTGCCGCAGGTGCCCCGGTTTGCCAGCGGGCCCGCAGGTCGGCGCAATGGTCCTGGGCGGGCACGGCCGGTGTCTGCACCAGCCAGTCGTAGTCGCCGGGCGGGGTGGGCGCGGCGCCCTGCGCCTGGGCCACGGCGACTTGGGCGCGCAACCCGGCCGGCAGCCAGGTGGGAATGCCCACGCTGCGCAGCACATGGCCGCGGCCGGCGATCACCAGCACGGTCTGGCCGGGCTGCAGCTGGGCCTGCGCCACGGCGGCGATGCTGGCGTCCTTGGCCAGCTGGATGCGCGCCATGGGCGTGAGCTGGCTGACGGGCAGCAGATCGCAGTGGCCGCTGCGGATGGCGTCGCGCTGGCGCTCCCACGCGGTGGGCGGCAGGTGCTGGTCCCAGTGCGTTTGCTGCATCACCTCCCGCATGTGGCTGCGGCGCAGGTTGCCGCCATGCACGGGCACCCCGGCCTGCACGGCGGCCATGACCACGGGCGCATAGGGCGCCCAGTCCCAGCCAGCCGCCTGCCAGTCCAGGGCCTCCTGGACCTCGGTTTCCGAGGCCGTGGGGGCCAGCGCCCGGGTGCTGTGCCCGCTGTGGGCCATCTCCAGCACCACGGCCGCCAGGCGCTGTTGCCGGGCCAGGGTCTGGACCGTGTCGCGTTCCCAGGCCTGGTGTTCCGGGGCATCGTGCTGTTCGCCCAGCAGCAGCACCTCGGGCAGGGGGGCGGGGACCTGCAGCTGTCGTTGCCAGTCCGTTGCGTCGGTGGCCGGTGCCGGTGGCAGGGCGGCGCAGCCGCCGAGGCACAGCCACGCACCGAACACGGCGGCACGCACTGCGTTGGAAATGAGAATGGGTTTCAATGCCATGCCCGGCATGGTAACCGGGATGGCCGGGTCGCCCCAGTGGCGGTGGGGCGTTGCGCCCGCATGTCGCCCCGTTCTGCGGGGGCCTTCACCCCGCGTGGCGGCGTGCCTGTGGCGGTGCACGCGCCCCGGTGTCTGCACGCCGGTCATCCCCCTGGCCCCGCAGGGCCGGGTGGCGGATGGGCGTGGGCTTATTCCGGCGTGATGCCGGCGGCCTTGATCACCTGCCCCCACTTGGTGGTTTCCACCGCCTGGAACTGTGCCAGCTCCTGGGGGGTGGTGGTCCAGGCCTCGGAGCCGGACATGTCGAAGAACGAGGCCGCGGCCGGGCTGCCGACGGCGGTGCGCAGCAGTTGATTGAGCTTGGCCACCACAGGGGCGGGCGTATGGGCGGGGGCATAGGCCGCGAACCAGTAGCCCATGTCATAGCCTTTGACGCCCGCTTCGGCGATGGTGGGCACATCGGGCAGCTGGGGGCTGCGCTTGGGGGTGGAGTAGCCCAGCGCCCGCAGCTTGCCGGCCTTGATCTGCGGCACGCCGGTGGACATGTCGGTGACCATCAGGTTGATCTGCCCGCCCATCAGGTCGGTGATGGCCAGCGGGTTGCTTTTATAGGGCACGTGCAGGATGTCCACGCCGGCCAGCTGCTTGAGCATTTCCCCGGCCATGCGGCTGGAGGAGCTGCCGCTGCCAAAGCTCAGCTTGCCGGGGTGGGCCTTGGCGAAGGCCAGCAGCTCGCCCACGGTCTTGTAGGGGGCGTTCATGGGCACCACCAGCACCTGGCCGCCCTTGCCCAGACCGGTCAGCGGGACAAAGTCCTTGACCGGGTCGTAGGCGAGCTTTTTGTACAGGTGCTCGTTGGCAGCGTGCGTGGTGTTGGTGGTGATCAGCACGGTGTAGCCATCGGCCGGGGCCTTGGCCGCCGCCTGGGCGGCAATCATGCCGCTGGCGCCGCCCTTGTTCTCGACGATCACGGGCTGCTGGGTCTGCTCGGTGATCGACAGGCCCAGGGCGCGCGCCAGTTGGTCGGTCGCGCTGCCGGCCGCGAACGGCACCAGCAGGGTGATGGGCTTGCTGGGAAAGCTACCCTGGGCGAAGGCGGTGGGTGCCATGGCCAGGGCGAGGCTGGCGGTCAGCAGGTGGCGGCGGGTCGTGCTTGTCATGGTTGTCTCCTGTGTGGTTATGGGAATGGTCAAGCGGGACGGGCAATCCAGGGGGCGAGTGCCCCGGGAACGGAAATCGGCATCTGCAGCACGCGGAAGCACAGTGTCTTGCCGTGGCTGTCGAGGTTCAGGGCATCGTTCACGCCCCCGTCCAGCACCTCGTCCAGCACCAGGTTCATGGCCTGCAGCTGCGGCAGCAGGTAGCGGCGCACCTGGCGCGGCTGGCGGTCGGCAAACAGCTGGGCCACGGCGGCCTCGGTGACCTGGGCGCAGATCGGCACCCACAGCTGCGGGTGGAAGGCGATCACGCTGATGTTGGAGCGGTTGCCTTTGTCGCCCGTGCGGCCGTGGGCCAGCTGGTACAGGGGGACGGTCAGGGTGGTGGGTTCAGCCATGGGCGTGCTCCGGTGCCGGGCCAGGGGCGGTGGCCCAGGTGAATCCGGTGGGGATGTGGGTGTGGGGGATCAGGCAGGAGGTCAGCCCCAGGCGCTGGCGCATGTGCGTGCGCACCCCGCCGCCGCCCGCCGGACCGCAGCAGTACAGGGCGTTGACCTCGCGCGGCAGGCGCTGGGCAGTGGCGTGGTCGGCATGCTGCCAGGCCATGCGCAGGCGCACATCGTGGGGGGCGTGCCGCAGGTCGGCGCCGTCCAGCCAGCTGCTGGCATCGTTGCCCCAGACGCTGGTCACGCCGATCAGGTCGGTGCGCAGCGGCGCGAGATGGCCCAGGCGCTGCTGGATGGTCTGGCCCGCCAGACGCGCGCGCTCGGCCGCACGCGGGCCGGCGTAGGAAATCTCGGCCTCCGCAAACCAGCCCGTGGCGTAGCAGACGTTGACCTTCAGCGTGTCGGGCCGGGGGTGGCCGCGCACCCCTTCCAGGCGCACGCGGTCGGGCCCCACGGCGTGGACCTGGGCCTGGGTGATGTCGGCCACCACGTCGGGGGTGAGGTACTGGGCCGGATCGTGGATCTCGTACAGCAGCTGCTCCTTGACCGTGGCCGGGGTGATGCAGCCGCCCGTGCCCTGGGGCTTGAAGAGGGTGCAGTGGCCGTCGGCGTCGATCTCGGCGATGGGATAGCCCAACTGGTCCAGGCCCGGCACGTCCTTGTAGCCGGGATCGGCAAAGTAGCCGCCGGTCACTTGCGTGCCGCATTCCAGCAGGTGGCCGACCATGGTGGCGCGGCCCAGGCGGTCCCAGTCGTCCCAGGCCCAGCCGTAGTGGGCCATGACCGGACCGACGACCAAGGAAGGGTCGGACACCCGGCCGCAGACCACGATGTCGGCACCGGCCTGCAGGGCCGCCGCAATCGGCTGGGCACCGATGTAGGCATTGGCACTGACCAGCTCCTGCGCGGGCATACGCTCGGCCAGGGCTTCGGCCAGCAGCGGGCGGTGCGCGGGGCTGCTCAGGTCATCGCCGTGCACCACGGCAATGCGCGGCGTGCGCGTGCCCAGGGCCTGGGCCAGACGGTGGATGGTGCGGGCCGCGGCCTGCGGGTTGGCGGCGCCGAAGTTGCTGACGATGCGGATGCCGTGCTGCAGGCAGTCGGCCAGCACCGGGCGCAGAAACTCGGGCATCAGCGGCTCGAACCCGGCTTCGGGGTTGCTGCGCCGGGCCAGCTGGGCCAGGGCCAGGGTGCGTTCCGCCAGGGTCTCGAAGATCAGCACCGCAGGCTGGCGCTGGCGGATCAGCTCCTGCACGACGGGGCCGGCGGCATCGATGCGGTCCCCGGAGAAGCCCGCGGCGCAGCCGATCAGCAGGGGCAGGGTGGTGGCGTGGGGTGAAGTCATGGAATCTCCTGTTGGCCACTATAGGAAGGGCTGGCTAAGCTGTGAAATCGATAATTAAGATGAATTGATTTGTAAGCCAGATGAATATTTCGGCCCGCGACATCCAGGCCTTCCTGGCCCTTGCCGAGGTGAAGAACTTCACCCGTGCGGCCGCGCGCTGCCACCTGTCGCAGCCGGCGTTCAGCGCGCTGATCAAGGCGCTGGAGGACCACGTGGGCCTGAAGCTGTTCGACCGCAGCACGCGCCACGTGCTGCTGACGCAGGAGGGCGAGCGCTTCTGGCTGTCGGCCCAGCGGATTGCCGAGGAGCTGGAGGACTGCGCCAAGGCCATGCGCGACACCGCCCAGCTGGCGCGCGGGCATGTGGCCGTGGCCCTGCTGCCCTCGTTGGCGGCGGGCTGGCTGCCCGGCGTGCTGGCGCAGTTTCTGGCGCGCCACCCCGGGGTGGAGGTGGCGGTGCAGGACGTGCTGTCCGAGCCCTGCATCACCGCCGTGGCCCAGGGGGAGGCGGACTTTGCCCTGGCGGCGATCCGCGCCGACACGCCCGAGCTGCAGGCGGAGCCGTTTTGCCGCGATGGCTTCCACCTGGTCTGCCGCGACGACCACCCGCTGGCGCAGCAGGCCGAGATCGGCGTGCCGGATCTGCAGCCCTGGCCGTTTGTGCACCTGGCCCGGCACAGCAGCGTGCGCCAGTACCTGGATGCGGCGCTGTTTCCCCAGACCCTGCGCACCTTGGTCGAGGTGGAGCAACTGGCCACGGTGATGGGGTTGGTGCAGGCGGGGCTGGGCATCAGCGTGGTGCCGGCGCTGTCGCTGTTCCATTTCGACAAGCCCGGCCTGTGCACCCGGGCCTTGCAGTTGCCGGCGATGGAGCGCCAGATCTACCTGGTGCGCCGGCGGGGGCGCAGCCTGTCCGTGGCGGCCCAGGCCTTGTACCGGCTGATGCAGGACATGCGGCCGGCGTGCGTGACGGCCTGAGCGGCCGCGCCCGGCGGGGTTGCGAACAATTAAGTCAAAACCGCCTTTGGCCCATGCTGCAAGCGCGCTGCATGCTCTGAATGTGGGAGCATGCAGGCGCTGACCCACCAGCCACACCGGGCCGGCGGGCCAGGGTGCACGTCAGTTCTTGCCGTACAGCGGCGAGCGCGGTCCGTACAGCAAGCCGTTGGGCGTGCCGGCTGCCAGCAGGCGGTTGGTCGCCACACCGGCCATGGGGTGGGCGGCATCGGTGGCCGAGTTGACGATCTGGTGGACCAGGGCCGTCACCAGCATGCCGACCAGGCCGCCGCCCGAGTTGTTGCCGCCTTCCTGGTTGGAGGCCGAGGCGCGGCCATCCCAGAGCTGGGTGCCGGTGCGCAGGTCCACCAGGCGCGCTTCCACGCTGACCACGGTGGCGCTCTGGATCACCTGGTAGGTGGTGCCATAGCGCGTGACGCGCAGGTACAGCGCGGCGTCGGCGCCAAAGATCTCCTGGAGCTTGGCGGGGGCCACCTCGTGGATGTCGCCGGCGCTTTCCAGGCCGTTCTGGCGGAAGGTTTCGCTCACCAGGGTCACGGGCAGGACGTAGTAGCCCGCCTCGGCCAGGGGCAGGGTCGCCTGGGACAGCACGCTGGCGCTGGCCTGCACCTCGGGTGCGTCATTGACGGGCGGCAGCACCAGGATGGAGGCCGGCTTGGCCGCACGGTAGGCGCTGTAGTCCTTGCCGGGGGCCGTGGCGCAGCCCGCCAGCCAGGCGCAGGTGGCCAGCAGGGTCGACCACTTCAGGATGCGGGGGATCAGGGGAATGCGCATGTCAGATGCCGTTCTTCTTCAGGTTGCCGACCAGGTAGTCGATGTACGGGGCCGATTCGGGGAACTGCTTTTTCTCCTGCTCCCAGGCGGCCAGCGCCTGGTTGGTGCGGCCGGTGTTCAGGTACAGCAGACCCAGGTGGGCCTGGTAGCCGGGCGGCAGCTGCGCGCCCTGGCTGGCGCTGACCTGCACGCCTTTTTCCAGCGCCAGGATCTGCTCTTCGGCGGCTGGGCCGTCGCTCTTGAGGTACTGGTAGACCTGGTTCTGGTAGCCGTTCCAGCTGTAGAGGGACTTGGGCGCGGCGCAGCCCACCAGCAGGGTGGCCAGCGCCAGGCTGGCGCCCGCGCGAATGGCGGTGTGGAGGTGCATGGTGCGGCCTTTCAACGTGCGGTCGCGGCCAGGGCGGGCAGGGCGCCGGCATCGACGGCTTCGCCCAGGCGGTCCACGGCTTCGCGGATGGCCAGGTCCAGCACCTTGCCGTTGAGGGTGGAGTCGTAGCTGGCGGTGCCGCCGAAGCCGATGATCTCGCGGTTGGACAGCTGGTACTCGCCCACGCCCTGGACGGAGCGCACCACTTCCGAGGTGCGGATGTTGACCACGTTCAGCGTGACCTTGGCATAGGCGGTTTGCGTCTTGCCGCGGCCCAGCACGCCAAACAGCTGTTTGTCGCCGACTTCCTTGCGGCCGAACTCGGAGATGTCGCCGGTCACCACGTAGTCCGCGCCCTTGAGCTGCTGCGTGGTGCCCTGGATGGCCGCTTCCTGCTTGATTTCGGCCATGTTGTCACGGTCCAGCACGTTGAAGCGGTTGGTCTGCTGCAGGTGGGACATCAGGATGGTCTTGGCCTGGCTGCCCAGACGGTCAACGCCATCCGAGAACGCACCGCGCAGGTAGCTGGAGCGGTTGTCGAACTTGCCCACGGCGATCGGGCTGCGCGGCCCGTGGTAGCTGCGGCTGGCGCTCTGGGTCTGGGTGGCGTTCAGGGCCTGGGACGTTTCCGTCGCGCAGCCGGTCAGCCAGAGGGGAACAGCCACGACGGCGGCCAGGGGGATCAGTCGGAAAGAGCGCATGGTGCAGTGCAATGAAGAGAAAAGTGGATTGTCTCCATATCGGACCGCGCGATGCTTGTGGCTGGCTGACAGAAGGGGCCAGCGCCCACCAAAAAGGCACCCGCAGGTGCCTTGTCTTGCGCCATGTCAGACGCCGGTGCGGTGCTCGGGCCACGGTCGGGACCGAGGCTGCGGGTCACGCCCGGGTCAGCAGGGCCGGTGCGGCGGTGACGGCGCGTTCCTGGCCGACCTGGAAGTGCACCATGGCCTGGACCAGCTGCACGGACTGGGCCTCCAGCGCGCGCGTGGCGGCGGCGGCTTCCTCGACCAGGGCGGCGTTCTGCTGGGTCACGGCATCCATCTGCGTGATGGCGTGCTGCACCTGTTCCAGGCCCTGGGTCTGCTCCTGGCTGGCCGCGCTGATCTCGCCGACGATGTCGGTCACGCGGCGCACACCGGCCACCACGTCGCGCATCACCACGCCCGCTTCCTCGACCAGGGTGTGGCCGGCGTCGACACGCTCCACGCTGGCGGTGATCAGGTCCTTGATCTGCTTGGCCGCATCGGCACTGCGCTGCGCCAGGGTGCGCACCTCGCTGGCCACCACGGCGAAGCCGCGGCCCTGCTCGCCGGCACGCGCGGCTTCCACTGCCGCATTCAGCGCGAGGATGTTGGTCTGGAAGGCAATCGCGTCAATGACGCCGATGATGTCCACGATCTTGCGCGAGGCCTCATGGATGTCGCCCATGGTGCCCACCACCTGGTCGACCACCTGGCCGCCGCGGCTGGCCAGCTCCGAGGCCGAGACCGCGAGCTGGTTGGCGGTGCGGGCGTTGTCGGCGTTCTGGCGCACGGTGGAGGTCATTTGCTCCATCGACGCGGCGGTCTGCTGCAGGGCGCTGGCCTGCTCTTCCGTGCGGCTGGACAGGTCCAGGTTGCCGCTGGCGATCTGGCTGGAGGCCGAGGCCACGCCGTCCGCACCCTGGCGCACCTGGCCGACCACGTCGCGCAGCTGGTCGCCCATGCCGTCCAGGGCGCGCAGCAACTGGCCGGTTTCGTCCCGGGCATCGCTGCGCACGCGGTGCGTCAGGTCGCCGGCGGCCACGGTTTCCACGGCGTGCACGGCGCGCGCCAGCGGGGTGGTGATGCTGCGCGTGATGGCCACGGCCAGGGCCACGGCGATCAGCACGGCCAGGCCTCCCAGGCCGGCCAGCTGCATACGGCCGCGTTCAAACTCGGCCTGCACGCCGGCGGCGGCGTCGCTGATGCGCTGGCGCTGGTGGTCCAGCAGGGCTTGCAGGGTCTGCAGGTAGGCGTCGGCCGCCGGCTGGAAGTCGCTGCGCAGCAGGCGCTCGGCCTCGTCGGCCCGGCCTTCGGCCTTGGCCTGGTAGATGGTGTCGCGGGCCTGTACGAAGCGGGTGCGCAGCACGCTGACCTGGTCGAACAGCGCCTGTTCTTCGGGCGTGCTGATCAGCTTTTGCAGCTCCGCCTGCTGGCGCGACGAGGCCTTGGAGGCCTCGACGTTGTCGGCCACAAACTGGCGCGCCAGATCGGCGTCGCTGCTGCGGGCGACCAGGGCGTGGCGGCTCACGTTGCTGTAGACGGTGCGGTACCAGTCGGAGATGACGCGCTCCTTGGACAGCGGGCGCGCCATCATGTCGGCCGTGGACTGGGCCACGGCCTGCAGGCGCCAGATGCCCACCGCCAGCATGGTGGCGATGAACAGCGTCAGCACGGCAAAGGCCAGGCCCAGGCGCTTGCCGATGGAGATGTGTTGAAGTGGCATGGAGATGGAGTAAGTAAAAACCCTGATTGGCGGCGATTGTCCAAGCAATCAGCGCCCACTCCGTCTACGCGCCAATGACAACCTTACATCCTGTAGCAATATCTGCAGAGCTGGCGACGCCATGCAAAAAGCGCCCCGCAGGGCGCTTGGTCGTGCCTGTCGGGGCCTGGGGCCCCGCGGCTTCAGCGGGCGCCGGCCTTGACCTTCAGGCGCCAGGCGTGCAGCAGGGGCTCGGTGTAGCCGGACGGCTGTTGCACGCCCTTGAACACCAGGTCCAGTGCCGCCTGGAAGGCCGCCCCCTGCGGGTTGGCGACCAGGCTCTTGTAACTGGCGTCGCCGGCGTTCTGGTTGTCCACCACCTGGGCCATGCGGGCGAAGGTGTCGCGCACCTGCTGCTCTGTCACCACGCCGTGCAGCAGCCAGTTGGCGATGTGCTGGCTGGAGATGCGCAGCGTGGCGCGGTCTTCCATCAGGCCCACGTTGTGGATGTCAGGCACCTTGGAGCAGCCCACGCCGGCGTCCACCCAGCGCACCACATAGCCCAGGATGCCCTGCACGTTGTTGTCCAGCTCCTGCTGCTTTTCGGCGTCGGTCCACTTGGGGTCCTTGGCCACGGGGATTTGCAGCAGATCGGCCAGGATGTTGGCGCGTTCGGTGTCGGCGCTGGTCTTTTCCAGCTCCTTCTGCACATCGGCCACATTGATCTGGTGGTAGTGCAGGGCGTGCAGGGTGGCGCCGGTGGGCGAGGGCACCCAGGCGGTGTTGGCACCGGCCTTGGGGTGGCCGATCTTCTGCTCCAGCATGGCCTTCATCAGGTCGGGCATGGCCCACATGCCCTTGCCGATCTGGGCGCGGCCGCGCAGGCCCATGGTCAGACCGACCAGCACGTTGTTGCGCTCATAGGCCTGCAGCCAGGCGCTGGTCTTCATGTCGCCCTTGCGCACCATGGGGCCGGCGCGCATGGCGGTGTGCATTTCGTCGCCGGTGCGGTCCAGGAAGCCGGTGTTGATGAAGGCGACGCGGGCGGGGGCCGCGGCGATGGACGCCTTCAGGTTCACCGAGGTGCGGCGCTCCTCGTCCATGATGCCCAGCTTCACGGTGTTGGCGGGCAGGCCCAGCAGTTGCTCGACACGGCCGAACAGTTCGTTGGCAAAGCCCACTTCGGCAGGGCCGTGCATCTTGGGCTTGACGATGTAGACGCTGCCGGTGCGGCTGTTGCGGATGCCGTTGGCGCCATGGCCCTGCAGGTCATGGATGGCGATGGCGGTGGTGACCACGGCGTCCAGGATGCCTTCGGGGATTTCCTTGGCCTGCGCACCCCACAGGATGGCGGGGTTGGTCATCAGGTGGCCGACGTTGCGCACGAACATCAGCGAGCGGCCGTGCAGCACCACGGGCTGGCCGTTGGCACCGGTGTAGACGCGGTCGCCGTTCAGGCCCCGGGTGACGGTCTTGCCACCCTTGTCGAAGGATTCGGTCAGCGTGCCCTTCAGGATGCCCAGCCAGTTGCTGTAGCCCAGCACCTTGTCTTCGGCATCCACGGCGGCCACGGAGTCTTCCAGGTCCAGGATGGTGGAGAGAGCGGCTTCCACCACCACGTCGGCCACGCCGGCGGCATCGGTGCTGCCGATGGGGGTGGACTTGTTGATGATGATGTCGATGTGCAGGCCGTGGTTCTTCAGCAGCACCGAGGTGGGGGCCGCCGCGTCGCCCTGGTAGCCGACGAACTTGGCGGCGTCCTTCAGGCCGGTGGTGTTGCCGTTCTTGAGCGTCACCACCAGCTGGCCGCCTTCCACGCGGTAGCCGGCGGAATCCTGGTGCGAGCCCGTGGCCAGCGGCGCAGCCTGGTCCAGGAAGTTGCGGGCGAAGGCGATGACCTTGGCACCGCGCACGGGGTTGTAGCCCTTGCCCTTGTCGGCGCCGCCGTCTTCGGGGATGGCGTCCGTGCCGTACAGCGCGTCATACAGGCTGCCCCAGCGGGCGTTGGCCGCGTTCAGCGCGTAGCGCGCGTTGAGGATGGGCACCACCAGCTGCGGGCCGGCGATCTGGGCCAGCTCGGCGTCCACGTTCTCGGTGGTGGCCTTGGCGTCCTTGGGCGGTTCGACCAGGTAGCCGATCTGCGTCAGGAACTGCTGGTAGGCGGCCATGTCGGCGATGGGGCCGGGGTGGGCCTGGTGCCAGGTGTCCAGCTCGGTCTGCAGGCGGTCGCGTTCGGCCAGCAGGGCGGCGTTCTTGGGGGCCAGGTCGGCCACCAGGGCGTCAAAGCCCTGCCAGAACGCGGCGGCATCGACGCCGGTGCCGGGCAGCACCTGTTCATTGATGAAAGTGTGCAGTTCGTGGGCAACTTGCAGGCCGTGGACCTGGGTGCGAGCGGTCATGGGAAGGCTCCTTGGATCGTGGGAAGTCGGAAAACCGGTGTCGCCGGGACGGGCCAGCGTTGCATTCCACTGTATTCCAAATGTATGCAGCAATAAATTGCTGAAAAATCTCAAAACTGATGACTTTTACGCAAAAGTGGGCAACACTCGCCAGCGTGCATGCAGCGTCGATAATCAAAGAAAACATAGCTTTCAGCGCTTGCTGCATCAGCGCTGCAGGCCTATTTGGCACCTGATCCGTCTCGCCATGGACAAACTCAAAGCTTTCGAGTCCTTTGTCTCCGTCGCCACCAAGGGCAGCCTGACGGCTGCCGCCAAGGCCGAGGGCGTGGCCCCGGCCATCATGGGGCGCCGGCTCGACGCGCTGGAGGAGCACCTGGGCGTCAAGCTCATGGTGCGCACCACACGGCGCATCACGCTCACGCACGAGGGCAGCGCGTTCCTGGAGGACTGCCAGCGCCTGCTGTCCGATGTGGCCAACGCCGAGGCCAGTGTCTCGGCCGGCGGCATCAAGGCCACCGGGCACCTGCGCATCACCGCGCCGGCTGGCTTTGGCCGTCGCCATGTGGCGCCGCTGGTGCCGCGGTTCCACGACCTGCACCCCGAGGTGACCATCTCGCTGAACCTCAGCGACCGCGTGGTCGATCTGGCGGGCGAGGGCTATGACTGTGCGGTGCGCGTGGGCGACCTGCCGGATTCGTCGCTGATCAGCGTGCGCATGGCCGACAACCGGCGCCTGTGCGTGGCCACGCCAGCCTACCTGGCGGCCTATGGCACGCCCCGGCACCCGGGCGAGCTGGCGCAGCACCGCTGCCTGACGCTGTCCAGCGATGCCTCGCAGACCCGCGGCTGGGCCTTCAGCGTGCCCCGGGACGGCGGGCGCGAGAGCGTGCACATCAAACCCGGCGGTCCGCTGGACTGCTCCGACGGGCAGGTGCTGCACGACTGGTGCCTGGGCGGCTGGGGCATCGCCTGGCGCAGCACCTGGGAGGTCGAGGCGGAAATCGCCGCTGGCCGGCTGGTGGAGGTGCTGGCCGACTTTGCCGCGCCGCCGAATGGGATTTACCTGGTCTTTCCGCAGCGCAAGCACATGACCTTGCGCCTGCGGCTGTGGATGGACTACCTCAAGGCGCACTATGAGCGCCCGGAATTCTGGAGCAAAGGAGGAACGCAATGACCTTGGAAGCCTTGTTAGCCAGCCTGCACCTGCTGGCCATCTTGACCCTGGTGGTCTTCTTGTCGAGCGAGGCGGCCCTGTGCCGCAGCGAGTGGATGAACGCCGCCGTGGTGCGGCGTCTGGCGCGGCTGGACATGATTTACGGCATCACGGCCCTGGTGCTGCTGCTGACCGGGATCGCCCGTCTGGTGTGGGGCGTCAAGGGCCTGACCTGGTACGTGTCGCAGCCGCTGTTCCACCTGAAGATGCTGCTGTTCTTCGTGGCGGCGCTGATGTCGCTGCGCCCGACCCTGGCCATCCGCCGCTGGCTCAAGGCCCTGAATACGGATGGTGCGCTGCCCGGCGAAGAGGCGGTGCGCAAGGTCCGCGCCTGGATCATGGTGCAGGCGCACATCATCCCGGTGATCGCCGTCGTGGCCGCGTACTGGGCCCGGGGCATGTAGCCGGCGGCGGGGCGCGGGAATCCTGGCTGCGGGCATAGCGGCGCCCGGGCACGTAAAATCCGCCGATGCTTTCCGTCAAACAGGATTTGCTCGCGGCCCTGGCTGCCGAGCTCGAAACACTCTCGCCCGGCGCCGGCGCCCGCGCCGCATTTGAAAACCCCAAGGTGGCAGCCCATGGCGACTTCGCCTGCACGGCGGCCATGCAACTGGCCAAGCCCCTGAAGGCCAACCCGCGCGCTTTGGGCGAGCAGCTCAAGGCCGCGCTGGAAGCCACGCCCGCGTTCCAGCAGTGGGTGGAGGCGATCGAGATCGCCGGCCCCGGCTTTCTGAACATCCGCCTCAAGCCCGCCGCCAAGCAGCAGATCGTGCGCGAAGTGCTGGCGCAGGGCGCCCAGTTCGGCGACCAGCCGGAGCGGGGCGAGCAGGTGCTGGTCGAGTTCGTCTCGGCCAACCCCACCGGTCCGCTGCACGTGGGCCACGGCCGCCAGGCGGCCATCGGCGACGCCATCAGCAACCTCTACGCCACCCAGGGCTGGAAGGTGCACCGCGAGTTCTATTACAACGACGCGGGCGTGCAGATCGACACCCTGACCAAGTCCACGCAGCTGCGCGCCAAGGGCTTCAAGCCCGGCGACGACTGCTGGCCCACGGACAGCGAGAACCCGCTGGCCAAGAATTTCTACAACGGCGACTACATCGCCGACATTGCCCAGGCCTTCCTGGCCAAGGAAACCGTCAAGGCCGATGACCGCGAGTTCACCGCCAACGGCGATGTCGAGGATTACGAGAACATCCGTAACTTCGCCGTGGCCTACCTGCGCAACGAGCAGGACAAGGACCTGCTGGCCTTCAACCTGAAGTTCGACGAGTACTACCTGGAATCCAGCCTCTACCAGAACGGCCACGTGGCGGCCACGGTGGAGCGCCTGATCGCCAGCGGCTACACCTACGAGCAGGACGGTGCGCTGTGGCTCAAGTCCACGAATTCGGGGACGACAAGGACCGCGTGATGCGCAAGTCCGATGGCACCTACACCTACTTCCTGCCCGATGTGGCCTACCACATCCAGAAGTTCCAGCGCGGCTACGGCAAGGTCGTCAACATCCAGGGCACGGACCACCACGGCACCATCGCCCGCGTGCGCGCCGGCCTGCAGGCCGCCAACGTGGGCATCCCCCAGGGCTACCCCGACTACGTGCTGCACACCATGGTGCGCGTGGTGCGCAACGGCGAAGAGGTCAAGATCAGCAAGCGCGCCGGCTCCTACGTGACCCTGCGCGACCTGATCGAGTGGACCAGCAAGGACGCCGTGCGCTTCTTCCTGCTGAGCCGCAAGCCCGACACCGAGTACACCTTTGACGTGGACCTGGCCGTGGCGCAGAACAACGACAACCCCGTGTACTACGTGCAGTACGCGCACGCCCGCATCCAGTCGGTGCTGCGTGCCTGGCAAGAGGCCGGCGGTGCCGGCGTGGCGGCGCTGCAGAGCGTGGACCTGTCCGCGCTGCAAGGCCCGCAGGCCCAGGCGCTGATGCTGCTGCTGGCCAAGTACCCCGAGATGCTGAGCGCCGCGGCCGCGGGCAATGCCCCGCATGACGTCACTTTCTACCTGCGTGACCTGGCTTCCGCCTACCACAGCTACTACGACGCCGAGCGTATCTTGGTGGACGACGAGGCCGTGAAGCTGGCGCGTCTGGCCCTGGTCGCTGCCACGGCCCAGGTGCTGCACAATGGTCTGGCGGTGCTGGGGGTGGATGCCCCCGAGCGCATGTAAGTGACGCAACAGAAAGTGACAGGCGGTTTTATGGACAATCAGCAGCGCGGGGGTACGATCCTCGGCTTCATCCTGGGTTTGATCGTGGGTCTGGGGGTTGCGCTGGGGGTGGCGGTGTATGTCACCAAGGTGCCCGTGCCCTTCCTGACCAAGGGCGAGTCGCGCAACACCCCGGCGGCCGAGAGCGAACGCAACCGCAACTGGGACCCCAACTCGCCGCTGTATGGCAGCACCCCGGCCCGTCCGGCGCCGGCGGCCACCCCGGAGGCCCCGGCCGCCCCAGCGACCGCCACGG